>CAYPUP010000301.1:0-3402 GCA_964413795.1 uncultured Ignavibacteriales bacterium | reverse complement strand
AAGCAAAATCTGCTTTCGGTGATGGCCGGGTTTATATGGAAAAATATCTGACTAAACCACGTCATATAGAAATTCAAATTCTTTGTGATCAGCATGGTAACGCTATTCATCTTTGCGAACGAGAATGTTCTATCCAAAGACGCCACCAGAAGGTGATAGAAGAATCCCCCTCGCCGGTTATGACTCCCGATCTTCGTGAGAAGATGGGAACGGCGGCTGTAAAAATTGCCAAGGAATCAGGATATGTTGGAGCCGGAACGGTTGAGTTTTTAGTCGATGAGGATATGTCATTTTATTTCCTCGAAGTAAATACTCGCTTGCAGGTGGAACATCCTGTAACCGAAATGGTCACCGGAACGGATCTGGTCAAAGAACAAATTTATATTGCTGAAGGCAACAAGCTTCGTTTGTCACAAAATGATATCAAATTAAATGGCCACGCAATTGAATGCCGCATTTATGCCGAAAATCCCGAAGAGGGCTTTATGCCCAGTACCGGCTTATTAAAAAATTATCGTATGCCTTCCGGTCCGGGTGTCCGGGTTGATTCCGGGGTTGTGATTTTTAATGAAATCCCTATCTATTATGATCCGATGATTGCCAAAATGATTGTCTGGGGACAGGATAGAATCGAAGCTATCGCCCGAACTCGAAGGGCGCTCGAAGAATATCGTATCTCCGGCGTTAAGACGACAATCGGATTCCATCGGGTAATTATGGATAATAAAAAGTTTATTACCGGTGATATTTCAACAAAGTTTTTGCAGGAAGAATATCCTGACAACAATTACACTATAATAGATGACAACATGAAAGAGAAGGCGGCTATTGCAGCGGCTCTTCAAACTTATGTCAAAGAGAGTAAAATTATTTTCAATTCTTCAGATCAGCATCAAAAGTCCAACTGGACATCAATTCACAGAAAAAAGAATCTCGAACCGTTTAGGGGAAACCGCTGATGAGAAGATACATGGTCAATGTCGGCGGTAAAGATTTTGATATTGAAATCGAGTACCAGTCTGAAAAATACTTACTCAAATGCAACGGTAAAGAAATGGATATTACCGCCAATATTTTAGGCGAGAGCCGGGCTTTGATTCTTATCAATGGAGAGTCGAACGAAGTTGATGTCCGTTCTAATGGTTATAGTACCGATAGGACGGTCTTTATGAAAGGGATGGAAATCCCGGTTTCAATCGAAGATTACAATCTGGCTCAATTACGGAAAAGGGCGGGAATGACATTAAAAGCTTCGGTTGATAAAATATTAAAAGCGGCTATGCCTGGCCTGGTTTTAGATGTAAAAGTAAAAATTGGCGACAAAGTAAAGAAGGGACAACCACTTTTGATTCTTGAAGCAATGAAAATGGAAAATATTATCAAAGCCCATGGAGAGGGAACAGTAAAAGTGATTTTTATTAAAAGCGGGGGATCGGTGGAAAAGGGTGATAAACTGCTGGAGTTTGAATAAGTGAGCGACTCTCCCAAAAAAACAACCTCAGGTATAGTAATACCGATAACAGTCCAGCCTGATGATCTGAAATTGGGTTTTGATTTTCCAAAGAGTGCTGGTGAATACCCATATACCAGAGGAGTATATCCGAATATGTATCGGGGACAATTCTGGACCATGCGCCAGTATGCCGGATTTGGAACAGCCAAAGAAACCAATAAAAGATTTAAATACCTATTGGAAAAGGGGCAAACCGGACTCTCGGTTGCTTTTGATCTGGCTACGCAGATCGGTTATGATTCCGATCATAAAATGGCAGCCGGTGAAGTCGGCCGAACCGGGGTTGCTATCGATTCTCTTAAGGATATGGAAACCCTTTTTGATGGCATCCCCCTGGATAAAGTCTCCACATCAATGACTATCAATTCCACTGCGGTAATTTTACTGGCTATGTATATTGCGGTCGGGAAAAAGCAGGGAGTATCCGAAGATAGACTGATGGGGACAGTGCAGAATGATGTTCTAAAAGAGTTCATAGCCCGCGGGACTTATATTTTACCACCTGTTCCATCGATGAAAATCATAACAGATATTTTTGAATATGCCCAAAAGCATCTGCCAAAATATAATACCATTTCAATTTCAGGTTATCATATCCGCGAAGCCGGCGCCACAGCAGTGCAGGAAGTTGCTTTTACCCTGTCAAATGCTGTTGCCTATGTCAAAGCGGCTCTCGATGTCGGACTTGATATTGATCAGTTTGCTCCAAGGCTATCATTTTTCTTTGCTGCCCACAATGATCTATTCGAAGAAGTAGCCAAATTTCGAGTTGCCCGTAAAATCTGGGCGAAAATCGTTAAAGAAAAATTCTCGGCTAAAGATGAAAAATCGATGCTGCTTCGTTTTCATACCCAAACCGGCGGATCGACTCTGACTGCCCAGCAGCCGGAAAATAATATTGTCCGGACTGCTATGCAGGCATTGGCCGCTGTGCTTGGCGGCACACAGTCATTGCATACCAATTCATTCGATGAAGCCCTTGGATTACCAACTGAAAAATCAGCCGAAATTGCTTTGCGGACTCAGCAGGTGCTTGCTTATGAATCAGGTACGGCCAATACCGTCGATCCCCTGGCCGGGTCATATTATGTTGAGTATCTTACTTCGCAGCTCGAAGAAAAAATTCTATCCCTGATGGATAAAATCGAGGATATGGGGGGATCGATTCCATGCATAGAAAGCGGTTTCTTCCGCGATGAAATTGCCCGGTCAGCCTATGAACATCAGAAGAAAATAGAATCCGATGAGACAATCGTCGTGGGCATCAATAAGTATGAATCGGAAAATATTAAAATTTCGGAAATACTTAAAGTTGACCCGGCTCTTGAAAATGAACAAATTATATCAGTAAAAAAATTGCGCGACACTCGCAATAATAATGAAGTTGAAAATAATTTGCGGTGTATAAAAGAAGCAGCCGGGAAAAATGAAAATATAGTTCCACTAATTATCGAGGCAGTGGAAAATTATGCAACCGTTGGAGAAATTTCAGATATCTTCCGGGATGTCTGGGGAGAATACCATGAGTGATAATATCGCAACCAAAAGTAGAATAATAACCATTATTGTAATATTTGTATTCATTGCAATTATTGGCTGTTCGTCTGATAAAACTGAGGTGGCCGATGATAAGACGGACCTTGATACAAATTATTACAGCCATTTAAACTCCGAAGAACAGGAAATTGCTAATACTTTGAACGATGCTCTTCAGCGCCTAAGGTATAATGATAAATCTGGCCTTTATGAATTGGAGTTCAGTTACTACACCGATGAACACACCTATGATGATTATATCAAACGGGGAGAAATTCAATATGCCCAGATGGATAGTATCAATCATCTGGAAGTCTATGATTTTACATATTACGATGACGACTCTGCCGATG
>CAYPUP010000300.1:0-3431 GCA_964413795.1 uncultured Ignavibacteriales bacterium | reverse complement strand
TCTACGAATATTGGTCATGTCGTAGATTAAACATATTTGATAATGATATCAACAATAATGTCGAAACCTGCCTTCGGCACCCCTTCGGGGCAGGGGTTTCGACCTACCCTACTACGCATCCGCCTATCCCGTAACAACATAACATTATTAGTATGTTTTTTAATATAAGCCTGCAAATATTTATCATTCAATCGGATAAATTGGGGAACTTAAAAAAAATTGCTTATGTTACATAAATAACTTTACAATTTAGTATTCTTTTATTATAGTAGGCCTCCGCTACTTAAAAGGATAAAAAAAGTAGCCTTTAGAGGAAGAATAAAATGAGAATTTCGTCGCTTGAAGAATATGGTTTGAGATGCATGATGGCTCTGGCCAGAACCGGGTTGAATGGACAGCTTTCGATTCCGGAGATTGCCAAATGTGAAGGGCTTTCGGTTCCCTATGCATCCAAGCTACTTTCGATTTTAAGAAAAGCAAAACTGGTAAATGCAGTGCGTGGTCGTGGAGGTGGATTTTGCATCAGCCGACCATCTGCTGAAATTACCCTGCTGGATGTTATTACAGCCTTAGGCGGACCCATGATTGATCCTGACCATTGCAACAAGTTTAGCGGCAATGAAGAGGAATGTGTTCACCTGGAAGACTGCAGCGTTCATAATATCTTTAACAGTCTGGCTGGTTTTATGGAAGATATGCTCAGTAAAACCACTCTGCAGGATATCCTTGACAGGGAACATGCCATTCTTGCCAGGAAAGTAATAACAACGGACTCTTTATTTAAATCAGAAATAAAACAACAGGACAGCAAACCCAATTAAAAGTCAGGAATATTTTAAATGTCAGACGTAATATTTGAATTCAATGATATACATGTCGAAGTGGAAGGAAAAGAAGTTGTCAGCGGCGTCTCCCTTAAGGTAAAAAAAGGTGAAGTCCACGCTATTATGGGTCCTAACGGGTCCGGCAAATCATCCCTCTCCAATGCTTTGATGGGACATCCTTCTTACAAAGTTACCAAAGGAACGGCCAAACTCGATGGCCGTGACCTTCTTGACATGAAACCGGATGAAAGATCGCGGGCAGGCTTATTTTTAGCTTTTCAATATCCTCTCGCTATCCCCGGAGTGACAGTCGCCAACTTTATGCGGGCAGCATTACAGTCGCATCGGGGAAAAGATGCCAAAATGAGCGACTTCCGAAAATTATTTATATCTAAAATGGAAGAGCTCTCAATAGATAAAGAATTTGCAACCCGTTACATCAATGATGGTTTCTCCGGCGGTGAAAAGAAGCGTATAGAAATTTTACAAATGTCTATGCTCAATCCCAAGATGGCTCTTCTTGATGAAACTGATTCGGGGCTTGATATTGACGCTTTGAAACTGGTATCCGAAGGGATTAATCGCTACCACACCAAAAATAATGGGGTATTGCTTATAACTCATTACCAAAGATTGCTTAATTACGTGAAACCTCAGTACGTTCATGTCATGTCGAAGGGGAGATTTGTCACATCCGGCGGACCGGAACTCGCTCTTAAATTAGAGGATGAAGGTTACGACTGGATCGAAAACAAAACCCATCAAACATCCGAGGTGTAACTATGCATGATACAAGCAGAAATAATAATATAGCCAACCTTAATGACGATTACGCCACCAAGTACGGCTTTAAAGACCCGGTCGAATATTTCCATAAAGGAGCTAAAGGAATCAACCACGAAGTGGTCGAGATGATTTCCCTGATGAAAAAAGAACCGGACTGGATGAATAAATTACGCCATGAAGCTCTTGATTTATTTTTTTCCAAACCAAATCCGGGCTGGGGAAATATGGATCGGATCAACGAAATTGATTACGATGATATTTACTATTTCATGAAGCCAATTGAAAATCAGCAAACCAGCTGGGATGATGTTCCTGATTATATTAAAAGGACGTTCGATAAACTGGGTATCCCCGAAGCTGAGAAAAATTTCTTAGGCGGGGTTTCGGCTCAGTATGAATCAGAGGTTGTTTATCACTCCATGCATGATGACCTTAAAAAACTTGGCGTCGTTTTTCTGGATATGGACAGCGGTTTGAGGGAGCATCCTGATATTGTAAAAAAATATTTTGGATCGGTTATCCCGGCGGCTGATAATAAATTTTCCGCTCTTAATGCAGCGGTCTGGTCGGGGGGATCATTTATATATGTTCCTCCGGGACTTGATGTGAAAATTCCATTACAGGCATACTTCCGCATCAATGCCGAAAACATGGGGCAATTTGAAAGGACTTTGATCATTGCCGATAAAGGCTCACGCATTCATTATATCGAAGGTTGTACCGCTCCGATTTATTCCACCAACTCCCTTCACTCGGCGGTTGTGGAACTGATCGCTCTTGATGATTCTTCTATCCGATATACTACCATTCAGAACTGGTCGCGGAATGTTTTCAATCTAGTTACAAAGCGCGCCTCAGCTTATAAGAATGCAACAGTTGAATGGGTAGATGGAAACATCGGTTCCCGTTTAACAATGAAGTATCCCTGCATCCAATTACTGGGTGAAGGAGCCAGAGGGGAAGTCCTCTCGGTTGCTTTTGCCGGAATCGACCAGCATCAGGATGCCGGCGCCAAAATGATACATGCCGCTCCGAATACTTCATCGCGGATTACTTCAAAATCTATTTCTAAAGACAATGGCAGAGCTTCCTATAGGGGTCTGGTAAAAATACACAAAAACGCCGAGAATGTAAAAGTCTCGGTAGAATGTGATGCTTTACTGATTGGCGCTGAAGCCCGTAGTGATACATACCCAACGATGGAAATAGACAACGATAATGTCCGGGTCGAACACGAAGCCCGCGTTTCCAAAGTTGCTGAAGAACAGTTATTTTATCTGACCAGCCGAGGCTTGTCTGAAGATGAAGCCCGGCTTTTAATTGTTAACGGCTTCATGGAGCCCTTTACCAAGGAACTTCCCCTGGAATATGCGGTTGAGTTGAATCGATTGATTGAGTTGGAAATGGAAGGATCAATAGGATAAAATGAATACTACAACAATGACAAAACCTGAAAATGATTCTATGATTCCTGACAATCTCACCCAGCTTGACCAGGGACCGAATTGGCTCAAAGAGATCAGGAAAATAGCAAAAGAATCATATAACAATAGTCCTCTCCCTCGTCGGGGATTGGCGCTATGGAGATATACTGATCCAGCCGATTTTGTTATTAATTATGATAATATCTCCCGGTATGTTGAGACCAAAGACCATGTTGATATTTTAAAACTGGAACAGGATCATCTCGAACATGGGCAGCTCTCAGCCTTAGTTAATGATAATGGCGGACTGGAAATTAATATCAGCACTTCCGATATTTTATAAACATCAAAAGTTATTGTCAGTGCTCTTACTGATGCTCTGGGAAAAAATGAGGAG
>CAYPUP010000299.1:0-3431 GCA_964413795.1 uncultured Ignavibacteriales bacterium | reverse complement strand
GTCAGCAGTCAATAGTGTAAGTTTGCCTAACAAGGCCGTCATATCATGATATAATTTATCATTAACAGCCAGTTGCCCCAGCGTTCCTTCACCCTGATTCATGTGATATAATAAAGTATCCAGATTATCAATAACAGACCGAGCTTCGCCAATAGCATCTTCACCTGCTTTAAACATAGCGGAAGCATCCCCGGCATCTTTGGTCAGTATAACTGACCCTTCTTCAATTGACACCAATCCTTTGGTCCCGGGAAGAATTTCAACATATTTATCACCCAGAAAACCGATTGTACCTAATTGTACCCGGGTATCCTCGGTTAACATGTTCCAAACCCCTTTTTTAACCCGGCATGTTACTTTTACCTGTCTGAGGGAATCCAGATTGACAAAACTTAACGAACGAACATTACCCACCTCTACCCCGGACATCCAGACCGGCGCTCCGCTAACCAGTCCATTGACATTTTTAAAGTAGCAATCAAAGTGACCTTTGGAATCAAAAATCGAAGTCCCACCGCCACTCAGAGAAGCCCAAAACATCACAGCAATAGCAAAAATCAATACCAAGCCTACTTTTAGACTACTCCATTTAGCACCGGCTGTTTTTTTCATATCAGAAAACCTATCATTTTCAATCTATTATTACAATAATAAAATACAATCTATTTATTAATTGATATCCCATTTACGAAATCCTTCTTAGCCACTTCCAGAAAAGAATCCCTAAATGGTTTTAAAAATTCAAGAACCCGTTCATCACTACTACTGCGCAGCTCTTCCAATGAACCATCAAAGGCTTTTTCACCTTCCCAGATAACAACAAACCGATCAGCCAGCGCAAAAGCATCGACAATCTGATGAGTCACAACAATTGTGGAGATTGATTTTTCACTTTGCAGTTTAATAATCAAATTCAAAATCATTTCAGTAGCCTGCGGGTCAAGGCCGGTGGTCGGTTCATCATAGAGCATGATTTTGGGATTTGTTGATAGTAAGGCTCTACCGATAGCAACCCGGCGCTGCATCCCTCCAGAAAGCTCTTCAGGAAGCTTATCACAGATCTCACCGGCATTTAATCCGACAAAACCTAACATTTCCTCCACTTTATCCGCAATTTCATCAAACTTCATATTGGTATGCTCAAAAAGATAATAACCGACATTCTCACCAACTGACAATGAGTCAAATAATGCACCTGCCTGAAAGACCATTCCGATATTTTTTCTGAGCTCTCTTTTAGCATTCTCATTCATGGTACAGATATTATTCCCATCAATAAGCAATTCACCTTGTTGCGGACATTCCAATCCCAGGACAAGGCGTAAAATAGTAGATTTCCCCGAACCAGACGGCCCCATAATTACCAGAGATTCATTATCATCGACTTTAAAACTGACATTTTTCAAAACCGGTTTATCACCATATGAAAAATGCAGATTGCGGAGTTCGATCATACCCACCCCCTTAGATATGAGAAAACTACTTTGGTTATAAAGAAATTAACAATCAGGATAGATATTGATGCTATAACTACTGATTGGGTTGTTGAACGGCCGACCCCTTTGGTTCCCCCTTCGGAAGTAAATCCTTTGTAGCAGGCCACAAAGGCAATGATAAATGAGAAGACAAATGGTTTTGCAATACCAACCAATAGATTTCCAAATATCAATCTTTCATTTACTGCCGACCAGTACATCGTCGAGGTTACATGAGCAATAAAAAGAGCAATTACCCAGCCCCCGACAATAGCGATCACATCACAGATAACAGTCAGAGCCGGAACCATAAAAAAGAGGGCAATCATTCTGGGAACGGCTAGTTTTCTTATCGGATCGACCCCAAAAGCAACCATCGCATCCAATTGATTGGATGATTTCATTGCCCCTAATTCGGCTGTAATGCCTGAGGCTACTCTGGCAGCGATCATCAAAGCTGTTAACACCGGACCTAATTCACGAATAATCGAAATAGACATAATCCGACCGAGATAATTCTTAGCTCCAAAATCAGCCAACTCGACCGCAAAGGCCATGGCAAAGCCCTGTCCGGCAAAGACACCTGTCAGCACCACCAAATATAAAGATCCAACCCCTATCTGCAGCATCTGTTCGAGGGTTTCATGGGCATAGAAAGGTCTTTTGAACAAAGCGGTTATCATCTTTATTGAAAAGAAGAATTGCCTCTGGAGTTCATAAGCAAAATGCTTCAGCCATTTATTAAATACAGTAATAATCTTAAGATATCCTTTATAAAAATTACCAGTTTATATAGTCTATCAAATATAAATGTCAACGCAATTAGAATTGTTAACAAAATTAAAGAATTTTTAAATTTACATTAATGATTATTTTTCTAATTACGTTATGTTATATATACATATAGAAATTATCAGATTAAAAACAAGAAGGAATTATGTATAATAAAGATGGCAAAAAAAGGGGGCACGCCATTGCCCTGTTCTCCGGAGGACTTGATTCTGCTCTGGCAATTCTATTGATCCTGCAGCAAAATATAGAAGTTACAGCCATAACTTTTATGACTCATTTTGGCTGCGATCTTGGAGATCGTTCCTCATGCGGTTCAAACCCTTACCCGGCTGCTGAAAAATTCGGATTTAATGTCAAATTGATGCATCTGGGACAAAAATTTGTCGATATCGTCGTAAATCCAAAGCATGGCCGTGGTAAGAATATGAATGTCTGTATTGACTGCAGAATGCTGATGCTCAATGAAGCTAAAGAGCTCATGGAGATGGTCAATGCCGATTTTATAATCACTGGCGAAGTAATGGGACAACGGCCAATGTCTCAGGTAAAAGACAAGATGTTTTTAGTTCAGAATCAAACCGGTTTAAAAGGAAAGCTGCTCAGGCCTTTATCCGCCAAGCTTCTCCCGCCCACTAAAGCGGAAATTGATGGCTTAGTGGATCGGGAACAACTGGAAGGTATATCAGGCCGAGGTCGCAAACGTCAGATAGAATTGGCTAAAAAGTTCGGTCTTGATGATTACCCTAATCCGGCCTCAGGCTGCCTGCTGACTGACAGCGGTTATTCCAACAGGCTCCGCGACTTAATTCAGCATAACAGCCAAATAAATTTTAACGACCTAAATCTACTCCGGGCCGGACGTCATTTCAGGTTAAGCCCTGATGTAAAAGTGGTAATCGGTCGAGATGAACAGGATAACAATGCCATCGAAACCTGTAAGCAGTCCCACCACTTCGTACTGGAAGCTGTTGATGTAAGTTCACCTATAACACTTGTGATTGGTAATCCAACAGAAGAAGATTTGAAACTTGCTGGCGCAATTACGGCCAAATATACCTCTGCCCGAAAAGAAGCATCTGTTAGGATAAACGTATCCAATGGAGACAAAACTGAACTGATTACTGTTAAGCCTGCAGATGATAGTATTATTGATAAGATAATCAT
>CAYPUP010000298.1:0-3440 GCA_964413795.1 uncultured Ignavibacteriales bacterium | reverse complement strand
TTCTTTTTGATGTCCTCTTTGCTGCCGGCTGATTCGCCCACTCCCCCGGGTTGTTTTATCGCATCGCGCGGTTGGAAAAAATCACAGAAATTGTTTTTCTCTTTGTTGCTGACAGGAGTTGCTATATGCTCGCGGCACTGAAGATGGCTGTTGGGATCAAAATGCTTGCAGCCATGACAACATCGGAGATCCGCCATGCATTCCACACAACTGTCCATCCGAGTTACCCGACCCACAATACCGGTCGGCTTGCCGCATTTCCAGCATAATAAACCCTTATCTGATGTCATCTTCACACCTCCGGGTATTGCACCCGTTTAAAATAGTTTACCCACGACAACTATGGCTTTTAATATATAAAAGACTCTTTTATTTGTCAACCTTGCCGCAAAGGGGGTCTCATTGGGTTTTTTTATAAGGTGTAGGGACAAGCCCCTGAGTAAGTAAGAGCGAAGCATTCATTCGTATTATACTTAAGATTTTGAAAAAATCTGTATTAGAATGCTTCGCCCCTACTTATAAAATAATTGTTATATTTGCATATCTTTAGAGTGGACAGGAATCCTTTTTTGCCCGGTTCATTGTCTTATTTGCTAATTTCAAAATTTTTCTCTACCTTCCCCCTATGTATATTGCTGAATCGACAATTCAATTGATGAAGGAAAGATACGGACACCCCAAAACCGCATCGTTTATATATGATATAAGCGAAAAAGAATATAATCGCATCCTTGCTTCTCAGAAAAACGGCCGCAAGCATGATGTCACTATGTACATCATCAAAGATGATCAGATTATTGTAATTGCCAAACATTTTTATCCCCCCGGTCTATTCCGTGCCCCTTCGGGCGGAATCAATCCGGGTGAGGATTTTATTGAAGGGGCTAAACGGGAGGCACTCGAAGAGACCGGCTGTGAAATTGAAATTGAAAAATTCCTTTTGGAAACTTCAGTTAGCTTTATCAATAATAGGGATGAGATTGTATGGAATTCTTATGTCTTTCAGGCAAAATATCTAAGGGGAGACTTTAAATTTACCGACCACAATGAAATCCGCGCCGTTAGAATGGCGACCCTTGAAGAGTTTGAGACCTTCTCCAAAATAATGCGTTCTACCGATATCGGTGGTTTGCATTATCGGGCTGATTTGCATGATGCGGTAAAGCCACTATTGGATGTTTAGTTATAATATTCATAATTTTTTTTTAGGGACAAGTCGCAACCTGTCCCTACAACATAATCTATTTAAAATAAATTGATCAGATTCATAGGGGCACGGCATGCCGAGCCCCTACCATATTTTATGTTTGCCACTCTTCTGAAAAACTGTATGAACCAATCCATGCCGGTGCGGTTCTCTGTCGCCATGGCGGTGCTTCTCCCCTAACCCCTCCCAGTGATGGACAACTTTGTGATTTATAAAAAGAGATAAAATCTCGTCTTTTTCTAAAAAAGTCCGATGCTCACCACCAGAACCTTCAAAAGAATTCTTTCCCACTTCCCTAAAGGCCTTCTTATTTTTTTCAAACGAAGGATCATCAGTGCTAAATGCGGTTATGAATAATATTCCATTCTTATCTAACCAAAAATCAACTTTTTCTCTAAGACGATCTATTTCATCCCATGAAAGAATCTGGATCAAACCAAAAAGACAAATAGCAGAATATGGAAGTTTCGGTGGTACAAAATGGTCAAAATCGGCTTTAATTGCCACTATATTCAAATTATTCATTTTGGCTGCTTCATTAATAGTATTTACCGCCACTTCGGAAGGATCAATTGCCACAACCTTGATTCCATTTTGAGCCAAAAAAAGGGCATTTCTCCCCTGTCCGGCTCCAATATCAAGAACCGGCATAGTCGGATCTATTAAATTTACATAATTCTATATTATAGCTTCTGGTTGTGAACCAAAATAGTCTTTGGATTTGTTGTAAGCTTCATCATATGACATAATTATTCTAAAATAATATAGAAAATATGAATAATAAACCGATTTTCTCGTATAAATAATAAATAAATAAAAATACGGATAAATCTCTATTTTAGATTAATTGTCTTGACGTATCGAAGAAATTACGTATATTTTTGGGCTAAACTTTTATAGGATATGAGATAAATGAAAAGAACATTTCAGCCATCGAATCGCAAAAAAATAAACGACCATGGCTTCCGGGCTCGCATGGCGACCAAGGGAGGCCGCAGAGTATTGGCTCGACGTCGTGCAAAAGGAAGAAAAAGACTTACAGTCATCGTTGGCCGCAAGAAATAGGCTCCCCCGATGTGAAAGCATTAAGAGGCGCCTGGATATCCAGAAGATTCTGAAGCAGGGTAGATTTGTTTCAGCTAATGGATTTAAGTTCAAGTGGGAACCTTCGGATACTTTTGGCTACGCGCTGATTGTCTCAAAAAAGCATGGAAACGCTGTTTATAGAAACCGTCTTAAACGTCTCTTCAGGGAAACAATCCGCTCTAATAAAAAGCATATCTCCCGGGCAATTAAGATGGTTCTGTTTCCGGCTGTCACTGATAAATTTCCGGATTTCGAGTCTGTAAATGGAGAAATCAACCGAACATTCAAATCCATCCCCAAATAACCCCAAAGGGTTATCTATATTTTCTCAATTTCTTCTTTTAATAATTAAAATATACCGGGTGACTCTATCGCCTCATATTGGCAATTCCTGCCGCTATTATCCCACCTGCTCACATTATTCAGAGGATGCTATCAGGGAGCATGGTGCATGGAGGGGGAGCATAATGGGAGCAAAAAGGGTGCTCCGATGCCATCCGTGGCACGAAGGGGGTTACGATCCGGTACCAATTAAAAATGAGGTCTCCAAATAAACATTGATATAAGTTCAATATTAATAGGAAAATTATGCTCGATAAAAAAACATTACCGTTGGTTATTTTACTGGTAATTATTGTAGTTTTTTATTACCAGATTCTGGAATTTCTTGGTCTCTATGAACCCCCGCCGCCTAAACCGGCCACAACGGAACAGGTACAACCGGAAACAGATACTCGAATTAATCCCAGAGACACAATCACACCTATTGAAATTGATGCATTTACAGAGACCAAAAAAGAACATCCGCTTCTTGCAAATGATACTTTGATTGATTCTGTTCCGGTCGAAACAACTTTTGTAACTACAAACAAATACATAATTGCCATAAGCAATCATGGTGGTGGTCCGGTATCATTAAAACTCAAAGACCATTATTATCGCGATGGTAATCTGATCGAGATGATCCCTGATGCCAGGGGAGCAACCCCAAGCCCCATATTTGCTGGAGGAACTTTTTCGACCGCATCGGTTCCCTTTGTTTCGAACAGAAATGCGGGATCATATAATGCCATTCACGACACCATCAGTTTGATATACACCTATACTTCACCTGATAATGGGATCATAAGAAAAAGATATACCTTCT
>CAYPUP010000297.1:0-3445 GCA_964413795.1 uncultured Ignavibacteriales bacterium | reverse complement strand
AATTGAACAAATGTTAATTAATCCGTGACACTGAATCTGTGCAGCCCTCAACTTGGGGAGTGTTGAAAAAGTTATTTATTTTATTAAAGTATAGCTCAGTCTTTTATTCGGGCGACACAAGGCCGCCCTCTACGCGGGATTACAAAGTTAACGCGTAGCGACGGGGCTTGTCTCCGTCGCTATTTTTGCTATAAGAAGGTTTTTCAACACGTCCTAAGCTGTTGGTAACTTAATTGATATTCAAAACTCAATTTTATCCATTTTAATAAGTATATCCGCTAACATTGGAAAGTAACAAATCAAACAGTATTCAGATTATCTAAATGTGTTTTATTAAGCATAAATAATTAAAATGAATTTTTAAGAATAATTGCAACATCTCAGAACACTTGGCAAGCGGTGTAGTACCCATTTATAAATCAAAGACCAGCCATGAGGGGAAATGACTGGTCTTTATTGATGTCTAACTGATGTCATCCAAGATATCAATCAGTTGTTGTATTAGCATTAACAAGTTTAATTGGAAAATGGTTCCTGTAATTGGAAAAATAAGTAAGGGAAGCAGCAAACCGTCATGAAATAGTTGCTGCTTCCCCAATTGTATCGAAATTTATCTGTCAACAGGCGGGTGGTACTGCCCCTGATTTAAACAAGTAATTAACCAAATATACGATATCATTTACTAGTATAACTCCATCAATTGGAACTGCACAATCACCTTCATCCAAACAGGTTGGGGCTGACCCACTCTTGAAGATGTAGTTAACCAGCAAAACAATATCGTTGACTAAAACACTTCCATCTTTAGGTTCAGCTACATCACCACGGAGATGACAGCATGAAACACTGATGGTAAGAGCTTGTTGGTCACTTGCTCCGACATCATCTGTCGCTACAGCGGTAAAGGAAATCAGATCATCGGTAGAAGGAGTGCCGGACAAGAGTCCTGATGCTGATAACGCTAAACCGGTACCACTAAGATCTCCGTTCAGGTCGGTCCAGGTAATGGAGCCTGTACCACCACTTGATTCGAGTTGAGTGGAGTACGCCTCCCCTTGAGTTCCGTCACCGAGTGCTGTTGTCGTAATATCAACTGCAGGGTTAATTGTCAATGTGTAAAGTTTATCAGTTGTGTTCGGGGTTTCGTCTGTAGCTTGAGCAAAAAAGTAGACATCCCCGGCAGCAGCCGGAGTCCCGGATACTAAACCATCAGTAGATAAAGAAAGACCCGTTCCGACCAGACCTCCATAACGATCTATCCATGTTATATTACCGTTTTGATTGATACAATTAAGCGTCTGCGAGTAAGGGTGACCCTCTGTCCAATCTGGAATCGAACTGGTGGAGATAGTCAGTCCAGTATAATCACAATTCCGTCCGACAACAGCTATATCATCAATGTTCCAACCGCAGAAAACCCAATCTGCATCAGAGATACCCATAGTAAATCGAACATATACTGTGGCTTGATTATCTGCATAAGAAGAGATGTCAATAATCTGCTCTGACCAGGAATTATCTTCGATCGTTCTATCATTCTCCCATACTGTATACCAAGTTGAACCATTAGTACTGATTCTGATATATGCATGGTCATAGGCTGGTTCCTCTACTCCTAACCATCGCCAAAATCTCAGTTGGGTATTGTCCTTCCCGCTGCAATCGAATGCAGGGCTGGTCATATGATACTGTGGCATACTATTAGTATAGTCACCATTGAGATTATATCCGAGGACGTTGCTGCCCGAATGACCACTGGTAGGATCAGGATAACCATGAGAACCACCAAGACCATTGGGTGTACCACGAGCCCATGTTCCACCTGATTTAACCCAACCGAGATCGCTCTCGAAGTCATCAGCAAAAACGGTATCAAAGACATTTACTGTAATGGAATGGAAAGGTGACGCGTCATGATTATTAATAATTCCCACCGATTGTTCCTCGGCGCTAAAATAGTAGTCGAGTGATTCATCACAGCTAAGGGCAGGCAGGACGGCCTCATATTCATTTGGTAAAGTTTCTACCATTCCGACTGATATATAAGGGCTGCTGTCGATTGAAAAGTGTAGTTGTCCCGTACCCGAGACAGGAATACCAATCCCTGTTCCGGCAACATTAACGCTGACAGTAGTCTCCTGTTCAGGAATAATAGTCTCCGGGATACCATCGGGATAGGCAAAAGACATACCGGGAAGTATGTTTATAGTGATGGTAGCTTCAAAATCATCAGCCGAACTACCTTGTCCACCAAGCCAGTTCATCGACACGGTGAGATCAACGACCTCAGTGTTTACAGGACGAGCTCCTGCATAGAGAATCTGGTTTGTATAGGGTGGTAAACTTGAGGTTCCACCTGAAACTTCACCATAACCAGCGTCAAAGTAAGTTGTCGGGAATCCAGTTAACCCCAGTTCATCAAGACGCTGAGCTGCTCTGGTATTTTTATCATCAACCAAAGCTGTATATATCCAATTGTACCCCCCTGCATCCCAAATACTAGATAACGCGGACCGCGTTAAAGGACAGTATTGTCACCACGTGGCCGTGCCTTCTTCAACGAAGACAGTATGTGTACCAGGTCCCATGACATTAGATCCGAGTAATCCTGATTCGGCCATTGCGGCTGCCTCAGGATACCCATCTGCTTGTGAGAAGAGTACAGCCTGCACGGCAATATTGTTCTCCTGCAGGTTATTATAGCCGAAATCATAGCCATCCCAAGTCACAGTAGTATCCCAACTTGCGTCATTTATTACGAGTGACCCTAAGTTGATAGCATAGGCCAGGAACGGGAAATCGTATACTTTTCCATTTAAATCCTTCCAACCCAAACTGCTTAGGTGTTCAACTACATATACCCTGAGAGATCCTTCCCAATAAGGTGGATCAGCCAAAGCCTGTTTTTCAGGTGTATTGTCGGGTGCTTCATTTTTATCCAGGATAATACGTTCCCGGTTGACTGGGCTGAAATTCTCGCCCTGGTCAAAAGCTGCAACTGAAATAGATAGTAGTAGCAACAATACCAAGATGATGCTTGGTCTTAAATGTTTCATGACCCTTCCTTTCAATTTTATTACAGACTGCAATTTAGTTTCTTAAAAAACCCGGGGACTATTCCTTTTGAACCCGATATATAAGTCTAAATATAACAAAAATATAGAATTTGACAAGAAATGATTTAGGCGGCAACCTTCGAATTTTAGGCAGTGGACATTGAACTTTTAAATAATAAAGCGGGGTGCTAAGAGATGAGTTCCGCAATTGGGTAAGGGAAAAGGCTAACTAACATAAGATAAAATTAACAGGCTTTCATTAATGATTCTCGAAATTATTTGATTGAAGTTGCGTGAGTATTCTCCATACAATTCATATAATGTAAAACTTATAGTAATTTATTACGACAATGAAATGTTGATCAAGTTTCGCTCTGGTATTCGATTGC
>CAYPUP010000296.1:0-3455 GCA_964413795.1 uncultured Ignavibacteriales bacterium | reverse complement strand
GCTTTTGTTTTGAAAGATAGGGTCTGTTGAAAAGTAATGTATTTTATAAAAGTATAGCTCAGTATTTTATTCGAGCGACACAAGGCTGCCCTCTATGCGGGATTAGAGAGTTAGCACGTAGCGACAGGGCTTGTCTCCGTCGTTATTCTCTGATACAAAAGGTTTTCAACAGTCACGATAGTCTTTAACACATTTATTTTAGCAGTTGGTCGATTTTTACCGCCACCACAAAATCATTGATAGATAATCCGCCAATAGCGTGAGTATAAAGAGTCATCTTTACTTTATTCCAGTCATGGATATAAATATTAGGATGATGCCCTTCTTCTTCGGCAATTCCCCCGGCGCGGATTACGAAATCAAGAGCTTCTTTAAAGTCCTTAAATTCATATTCCCGCTCCATTTTGGTATCGTTTTCAACAATTGTCCACTCATTTACCTGCTCTAAATAAACTTCAAAATCCTTACGGGTCAGGGGGGCAACACCTCCCTCGCAGGGTTCGCATTTTTTGGTACTTAAATTTTCCATGTTCTTTTGTAATTTTCCGGATTATAGGCTAAATATATTCCATCTTCAATTAATTTTTTTAATTCTATATTTTCATCTGCGATCTTTACAAGACAGCTTTTAATCTCTGTTTCGATCTCAGGATAGAGATTTTTTGAAGCAATTATTTCAAGAATTTCAACCGGCAGCAGCCAGTCATCTTTATAATCAATTTTTAGTTGTTCCCATAAATCTGGTATAAAGGTATGATCCTGACCCTCTGCCCGGTAATCTCTGATAGCCTGATAAAGATCATTGAGTTTTTTCTCTTTTTCATTGAGCCGGTATTTTATTACTCTCATTTTGGATACTTTGGAAGGCTGATTGTAAGCATCCTTATCAGCCGCACCACAGAAGACTGATATAATCTTTTCACCTATCGCAAGGTGGTACTCACTGCCTGGATTGTAATTCAAATATTTCCCTTGATACTCTACATGACAATTATCAAAAGAGATCAAAATGATTTTATTATCTTTTCTTATTATATCAGTTAGTATGCCTTTTATTGTAATTCCAGACTGATATTCAAAATTTACTTCATAGCCAACAATGATATTATTAATTTTTAAGTCTCCATCAGAGAACTCTTCAAGTGGTTTGCTCGATGATTTAAGCAATCCTATCGGCGAGCCAAAACCTTCTTTATGCTTGTCAATGCCGTGACCTGGAAGTTCTTTATAATTATAGGCAAGATTAGAATGGTTATCGGTTTTAATATAAATAGAATTACCATAATTGTCAGTAATCACTTCACTAACCCTACCTGAAAGTTGGAGACCTGAGCTGAAGACACAAGTGGAAGTTCGTTGGCATTCAATAGCTTTATTGATACCTTCTAATCCACCCACTTTATAGGCCATCGTATTGCTGAATTCCTCAAGAACATCTATCAGATGAACGAAATCCGGCGTGACAAAAAGATGGGGTTGCATCGTGGTAATATCAAAAGGATAATTCTTTGCGTTGATATCATAGGGGATTTTTTTAATTTTAGGGGAGAGGCAGGAAGCCGCCTCACCGATCGAAGAAAGCAATCCGGCGCCGTAAATTTTGGGCTTATCTATTTCACCAATAAGACCATATTCAACTGTCCACCAGTGCAAACGACTTAACAAAGCCATCTCTGAAGGTTCACCAAGATTCTCCTGCTTGAATAATACATCATTTTCAGCTTCAGCGATTTCCTCGGGAGCGGCATCACGAGATTCTTTGAGAATTGATAGTTTCCGAATTGTTTCGTACAATTCAAAATCTTTTTGTGATGACATCGCTTTCGAACCAACTTCACCAAACCGCCGGAGATATTCGGCATAATCCTTATCGGCAATGACCGGCGCATGCCCGGCTGCTTCGTGGATAATATCAGGACTGGGAGTATATTCGATGTGATGAATCTGGCGCATATCAGCTGCAATAACAAGAACCTGGTGAGCCTGAAATTCCATAAATGCTGCCGGAGGAATAAAACCATCGACCGATACTGCCGCCCAGCCGATTTTTATCAGGATCTCATTCATCTCCTGAATGCTTGGGATTCCTTCGACTTTAAGGCCGGTCTTTTCCAGACCCTCGAAATAAATTTCATGAGCATGGTCGATCAGGAAGCGGTGATTCTGCCTTAGAACATATCTCCACACCGAGTGATCGATTGGGTTATATGCGACATAATTTTGGTCAACGACATACTGCTTTAAATGAGCAGGGAGATTAGCGATGTTGGGATTTTGAAGAAGGTTTATAAAAAACTCAGATTGGTCGATACTTTTTTGTTTATCATTCATTTGTGAAATATTACCGGACATATTATTTGTTCCTATGGATTTAATATCAACAATATAAACCTATAAAGTCAAGTATTACAATCTATATATTAAACGCTTTAATCGGCGGTTTGTTCGTGGTACGGTCTGAATTTATTGAATTCCTTCAAAATTTCAGGATTAGCCAGGGCTTCTTTGTTGTCAATATATTCTCCGTTTATAATTTTTGCCACCGCCAGTTCCACTTTTTTACCATTTAATGTCCGGGGGATATCCGAAACCTGGTATATTTTTGACGGGACATGCCGAGGTGACTGCATTTGTTTAAGGCGATCTTTTATCTTCTTATGAAGTTCATCTGTTAACTCAAAACCCTCGTTTAAAACCACAAACAATATTATCTCGGTATCAATGCTGTTATCGGAGGCAACCACAATGCTGTCGTTGATTTCTTCCATAGCTTCCACCGGACCATAAATTTCAGCGGTACCAATCCTAACGCCGCCCGGATTCAGGGTGGCATCGGAACGGCCATAAACAATAACTCCGCCACGGTCATTTATTTTTATGAAATCACCATGATGCCAAACGCCGGGATAACGGTTAAAATAAGCATCATGATATTTTGTGCCATCGTTATCATTAAGAAAATAAATCGGCCGGGATGGGAAAGGAGCGGTGCAGACAAGCTCGCCAACTTCATTTATAACAGAATGTCCGTTATCGTCAAATGTCTCGACCTTCATTCCCAAACCACGGCATTGAAGCTCTCCGTTATACACCGGCAAGATGGGATTGCCTAACATAAAGCAGGAGATAATATCCGTGCCGCCCGAGATGGATGAAAGTTGGACATCTTTTTTTATATCACGATAAACAAATTCAAAGTTCTGTTTCGTAAGGGGAGAGCCGGTCGATAAAATAATTTTCAGAGAGCATAAATCAAATTTGTCTTTTGGAACAAGCCCTGAAGTTTCGCAGGATGAAAGAAATTTTGGCGAGGTGCCAAAGACGGTTATTTTTTCATTTTCGATTGCTTTGAAAAGCACATTTAAAGACGGATAAGAAGGGGAACCGTCATATAAATAAATAGCCGCACCGACTGCCAGTGAACTGACCATCCAATTCCACATCATCCAGCCGCA
>CAYPUP010000295.1:0-3466 GCA_964413795.1 uncultured Ignavibacteriales bacterium | reverse complement strand
ATACTTGATGATGTTTAGATAGTTGATAATAACAATGGAGTTGGCTCCCCATCTGTGGTGATATAACTTATGGAATTAATTATCAAAACCCACAGAAAAGGAGCCACCTCTTGTTTTACCGTTTTAAAAAGGCCGAAGGAGGCATATCGTCAAGCAAAGAGGAATGGTGGCGCCCCGGGCGTCGATGGCTGCAGGTTTGAAGATATTGAATCTTCAGGCACTGCGGCATTCCTGCAGTCGCGGCGAGATGACCTCCTTGGGGGAACGTGCCAGCCACAGCCGAATCGTTTCGTCGAGATTCCAAAAGGAAATGGTAAGACCCGTACCCTTCAGATACCCGGTATCCGAGATCGTGTGGTCCAAGGGGCGCTGAAGTGGGTTCTCGAAGCTATCTTTGAGGCGGATTTCTGTCCAAACTCCTATGGATTTCGACCGAGGCGATCGCCGCATCAGGCCATTGCCGAGGTGCGACGCAGTTTACTCCGCCGGATGACCACGGTGATCGATGTCGATTTAGCCAAATACTTCGACACGATCCGGCATGATATCCTGCTGGAGAAAATCGCGCGGCGCGTGCAAGACCCCCGAGTCCTGCACCTCATAAAGCAGATATTGAAGACTGCTGGGAAGATCTGGGTCCCCCAAGGGGGGCCATTCAGTCCCCTGGCGGCCAATATCTATCTGAACGAGGTGGACTGGTACTTTGACGGGATACGCCGCCAGAGAAGCAGCAGGGGAATACGAAGCCGTGAATTATCATCGATTCGCGGATGATAAGGTGGTGGATATCCGGCGCGGAGAGAGCTTCGGATTCCTTTGGCTCAAATTTAAAAGCAAAACGGGCTGGGGACTCCTGGAACTTACCCGCCTGGCGCAAACTATGCTCCTGGAGCGCATGGACTTGTGGGCCTTGCTCTGCCCTCAACCACCTGATAACCGACAACCTTTGCTATTCAATCAGCGTGCCGGACAGCAGTGGGCTAAAGTTTAATATGCTGGTTGGGCGTGGAATGCAGATATGATAACCATAGTGCGCCACGAACGCACGTAGAGTGCAGTGCTATGCAGGAGATGAGGGTAGGCCCCTGAGCATTTGCTCTTTCATCATTTGAGTAAATAATCCACCTTTTTGGGCTAATTCTTCATAGCTCCCTTCTTCAACTATTGTTCCATTGTCTAATACATATATATAATCTGCATTCTTAATTGTTGAAAGGCGGTGAGCTATTACCACAATAGTAGTATATTTTGCAATAGTTTCAATCGATTGTTGTATTATTTGTTCAGAATTAGAATCAAGCGAACTTGTAGCCTCATCTAAAACCAATAGCTCTGGCTTTCTCAATATAGCTCTGGCCAAAGCTATACGTTGGATCTCTCCGCCTGACAATCGAACTCCCCTATCACCAACTATAGTATCATATCCATCTGGAAATCTTTGAATAAATTCATGAGCCCTCGCAAGTTTGCAAGCATTAAATATATCTTTTTCTGATGCTTCATTATTAGACCATAGGAGATTATCACGTATACTCATATTAAAGAGTAAACCATCCTGTGGAACATATCCAATTTTATTTCTCAATGAATATATATCGAAGCTTTCAATAGGAATATTGTCGATGTTTATTTTCCCAGTGCTTGGTTCATCGAAACTCATGAGCATATCTATAAGAGTTGATTTACCTGCGCCCGATTCACCAACAAATGCGATCATTTTCCCCTTTGGGATTACCGCATTGATATTATTAAGAACATTTTTACATCCTGGGTAAGCAAATGAAACGTCCTCAAATCTGATTTCATGAGAAAAACTTTGGAATATTGTTGACCCGGTTATTTGCTTTAGCTGTTTGGCCCTTTCCCTCAATCTTTTAAGCTGTTCATAACTAGGGTAAGTATTCTCCAGAGAATTTTTTTCCCTTGAAAGCCCGCCTATTAAAGGAACGGTCTTCATCAACGAATATAATACCGCAATAGTCTCTGATAATGATGACCCCATTGATCTCGAAAACAACAGAGTAATAACCAATACAACCATGCCAAGAGGGAAATATAGTACGGGAATAGAAAACCCCAAAGTCTGGCCTTTTAGTACAACTTTGTAATGATCATCAAAAGCCTTTGCAAGGTTGGCAATACTCTTTTTCTGATTGCCAAATCCCAAAATCAACTTGGCAGAGCTAAAACTTTCAGCAATGACTGCAGTAAACCGATTTGCCGTAGCCGTTATTACTGAACCAAGATTGTAACTTAATCTCCCCAGTAAAAGGAAAGGCGCTGCACACATAAGTGCAGCTATCAAGCTGATCGTACTGACTTTCCAGGTAAGATAAAATGGCACAGCAAAGTAAAATAGGATTTGAATAATATTGGAGAAAAATGTTGCCATTGATCCGAATGAGTCCGCCACCTGTATAATCTCTCGAGAAAATGTATTGATTAAAGTCCCCTGATTATTACTGCTAAAAAAATACCACCGAGAATTAAAAAAATCTTCAAACGTTCCAAGCATCAATTCATTCACAACCTTTAGTCTTGTTTTAAATATTAAATAATTTGATAAAATGTAAAATATACTTCTAACAACATTAAAAACAAGGAATAATGTCATTAATATTGATAGGGTAATTGGTATTCCCACGCTTTTTAATATGGCGGTTATCTTATTTGTTAACCCGCTATAATTATTCGGATCAGAATGAATCAATAAATCCACAACAGGCGTAACTGTAATAATTGAAGCAACATCAAGTATTCCCACGATAATCAACAGCACTACATTGCCAATAATTAGAAATGGAAATTGGTGGAATACTTCACCGATGAATGATATAAATTTAATTTTAATTAATCCCAAAGTATTAGCTCTTTATTTTGACGAAGATAATGTGCTCCGAGGCGTGAAACAAAAATATGGTTCAAATCGTTTCGCTGAAAAAGCGACCAGAATAATTTTTGTAACTCCTCATCACCCTCCAATGCCTGATAGTTTTCATTTAGACTGTCATCCATTTCAATCACGGCAGCGGAATGTAATTTACACACAGTAGTGGCCTTCTGAAAATCATGGGAATAGCCATAAGACCGACACCGCTGGTAATAAAAAACTTACATTTGGCGCTAAGATATATATCCATGAAATCAGTTCTAAAAATAAGTTTACTCAAACCCACTCTTTTAACAACTCATTCACATCTAATAAATGATATGTAATGATATGCATTCCCCCATAAGGACCTCAAAATTAATGATTTATTATAAGATTTAATCAGGTTTTCCAAGCTCATGTCGTATAAAACATCAAATATCCCCCTTATCTCTTCAGTTAAAACAGAAAGGTCTGGATCACCCAATCCGGAGAGATATGAATTTATTTCAGAGGGATAGTCAACGTCTCTAATATTATATTGGGGGTATTCAATTGACTCCAGTAGCCCCAAGATGTAGTATTTTGGGGCATGGA
>CAYPUP010000294.1:0-3479 GCA_964413795.1 uncultured Ignavibacteriales bacterium | reverse complement strand
GAATGATTGATAAAAAGACATTTTCTTTGATAGCCCGAACCAGTTCGATCTCCTTTATCATCTCTGATTGGCGTCCGATAAGAATAGCGTCGATTTCCTGATGTTGGAAAATTGTTATCAGAGATTCAATGGAATTAAAATAGTGGATGGAAATCTGGGTATCGCGAAAATATTTCCCGAGATGAAAATCAAGGCTTACCCCATGTTGCTTTATAGCAAAATGATAGGTTTTCCGAGCCTTAACGTCGTTTGTTTTCGGCCCGGGCCAATTCTCTAGGATGGTACTTTCTGTGTTCTGCAATTATATATTCCCGGTCAATCCTGGTATAAATCTGTGTAGTAGTTATATCGGCATGACCGAGCATTTCTTGCACTATTCTTAGATCTGCTCCCCCTTCTATTAAATGAGTTGCAAAAGAATGCCGGAAAGTGTGGGGAGAAACCTGCTTTGTAATCCCCGCTTCAAGAACCCTTTTTTTAATAATTTTCCAAAGCCCAACCCGGGACAATTCGCCACCCATATTGTTATATATTAACAGATTAGAACTCCTTTGCAGCTTTTTATGGTCATAACTTATCAGATATTTTTCAATAGATTTTCTGGCATATTCCCCCATTGGGACTAATCTTTGCTTGTTTCCCTTGCCTGTAACTCTTAAAAAACCGGCTTCAAATTCCATATCAGATAATTTAAGATTTATTAGTTCAGAGATCCTCAGTCCGCAGCCATATAGAAGCTCTATTATCATTTTGTCCCTGATGCCGTTTTTTGAAGTCAGATCAATTTTATCAATAATCTGTTCTATCTCTTTGGGGGAGAGATAGTCTGGATGGTATCTTGAGATTTTAGGGGCTGACAGAGACGCAAAGGGATTATCTGACAAAGTTCCGGTATTGACCAGATAACCGAAGAATCTTTTAAGACTTGAAATCTTCCGGGCAATTGTCGATGGTTTACGAGCCTGCTGGTTAAGCAGGCTGATATAATTAACTGCTTCACCTGGGGTGATTGATTTAACAGCCTTTTTTTTTATCGAGTCTGTGAATTCCTTTAGATCTATCCGGTAGGAAGAAATCGTTTGATCCGCCAGACCTCTTTCCACTTTCAGGTAAGAGAGATAATCTGCAATATGTTCTTCCACTAATGGCATAATTTATTTCCCATGAGCCAGTGCGGCCGCTCCGACAACTTCATGTCCGGCTGCTTCCAGTATTTTTTTTGCTTCTTTTACGGTCGCGCCGGTGGTTACGACATCATCAATCAATAAAATCGATTCCTTTTTATGGTGGCTGTCATCGGCTTCAAAAACACCCTCGATATTTATTCTCCGCTGCTTGAAATCCAATTTGGCTTGAGGTTTACGTTTTTTTATCCGGCAGATAAGTTCAGTAGAGATTTTTATTCCTGATAAAATACTTAATTTTTCAGCCAGGATCTGAGCCTGATTATAACCGCGCTGGTGTTCTCTTAACGGATGAAGAGGAATGGGAACCAACACTGTTGGTTTAATTTTTTTAATTTCATCACCAAACTTTTTATAAAATAAATCAACCAGCAGGTCAGCCGGCGCTAAAACATTTTTGAATTTGTATTGAATAATTATCTCTTTTAAAACAGGACGATAATCACCATAGACATAAAGGGGGAATTTTTTATCCTCGCACCTTTGACATTTTCCTGAAATAGTCATCTCCGATTCGCAATTAAGACAAATCGGTTTATCGAATATTTGAATTCGACTCAGGCATCTATTACATATATGGGATGGAGAGGTTTCAAATTTTCCGCACCCGGCACACAATGGTGGAAATATAAAATCAATCATCCCCTTGAAATAAGTTTGCTCCTTGAACCATTTAGTTAACATAATCCAGTATTAAATAATAAATACAATTATTCAACCAAAATATCATAATAAGTTTCAGGTTTGTTTTTTGAGGAATTTTGAAATGAGAGAATACAATAATAATACTGAAAGTAAAATGGCTGAAATGGCATTTATCCAGTTCGAATGCGAATGATGATTTTCGATATTATAAACCAGATTAAATTCATAATATTTATAAATCCAATCCACTAAAAAACCGCATATCAGACTGACAACGACAATAGCCGTTAGATACCTGACCGTCCCCCATCCCTTAAGGATTTTAAAAACAACTCCAATCGAGGAAAGATTGGTAGCCGGTCCCACTAAAAGAAATACTAACACTGCCCCGGGAGAAAATCCTGCTACAAGTAAAGCCGCAGCCAACGGAGTTGAAGAGGTTGCACAGATATAAAGAGGTATGCCGATTACCAGAGCTCCTATATATCCCCCCCAACCCGACGACATACTATTGATAAAATCAGTACTCCCTGAACCCGCAAGAGTCGTAACAAAACCGGCCAGGATATAACCAATAATCAAATATATAGCAATATCGCCTAACAGATCATTAAAAGAATATTTGACTCCTGAGAGTATTTTTTTTATCGATAAAGATCCAGCCTTATTTTCCGCTGAACAGCATTCACACCCATTTACAACATTCAAATTATTAACTTTTGCAACCTTGTCCTCTGGGATAGTGCTCTCCCATAAACCGGCAACGACTGCTGTTAAAAAAGCCGCAATCGGTCGTATAATTGTCATAAATGGGTTCATCAGGGAATAAGTTAGAAGTATAGAATCTATTCCGGTTTCTGGAGTAGAAATCAAAAACGAGACCGTTCCCCCCCGGCTGACCCCCGATTTTCTTAATTGATAAGTAACGGGCAAAACCGAACAGGAACAGAGTGGTAAGGGAATACCGAGCAGTGATAATTTGAAAACCTGCATTTTATCACCACCGGAAATAAAGCGTGATACATTCTTAGCATTCAGGAAGAGATGTATTATTCCAGCCAGAAGCAAACCCACTAAAAGAAGCAAGGCAGAATCCAGCAATAAATTCCATATAGAAAAGATCCAGTTGCTAATAAATGTTACGATGTTACTCTCCGCCGAATTGTTTTAAAAATTGAGCAGCTGAACTGGCGGCCATGCCATTAGGATCCAATTCAAGATATTTTTTCCAGTAATAAACAGCTGAATCAGTTTGCTTAAGTTCGTTATATACAATCCCCATATTATAATGAACGATGTTGTGGTCGGGATAATTATCGATTACGGTATGGAATTCTTCCAGTGCCCTTTTTGGCAGTCCCATCCCGTGCAGGCAGGCTCCGTAATCAACCCTGACATCAGGTGACTCAGGCTTTATAGCTAAAGCGCGCTTATAACATTCAGCCCCAACCGGGAAGTTGCCTTCGTCCATAAACTGATTCCCCATTCCAACCAGGGCATCAAAATCAGTAGGGAGATTACCCAGCATACTCATCGCAGAACTCATATCCGCCCCTTCGACAGCCTCATGTCCGGATATTTTTGTCGTCTCCTGAGTAGCAGCCGGATTTGGTTTATCACGCATTAAAAAGTACCCTACTCCGATAGCAA
>CAYPUP010000293.1:2138-3484 GCA_964413795.1 uncultured Ignavibacteriales bacterium | reverse complement strand
TACATCATTTCGTTTAAGATCGGTATGCAGAACCAATTCTTTTAAATGCTGCAACAGTGTTCCGCCGGCGCCATGAACGATACATTTTGGTTTGCCGGTCGTGCCGGATGAATACATAATATAGAGGGGATGATCAAAACCCACCTGCTCAAAGGTGCTACCGCTACTTTTATTATTTAATAATTCCACCCATGTCATATAAAGGTCATCATTCGGAATTGCTATATCATCTATTTTATCAATAATGACAATCTTATTGATATCATTAATTGATTCAGCTAATTTTAAAATGGTATCCAATTTATCGAATCTTTTTCCATTGTAGCTATAACCATTAACAGCTAACAAAACTTTTGGTTTAACCTGTTGGAAGCGATCGAGCACTCCCTGAAAGCCAAAATCGGGGGAGCATGAAGTCCAAACTGCACCGATTGAGGCTGCAGCCAACATGCCTATGATTGCTTCGGGGGAATTGGTAATATAGGCTGCTACCCGGTCATTTTTATTTACGCCGAGTTTTTTTAAACCTTCGGCGCAGGAAGCAACCTGTTCATACAATTCTTTATAAGAGACACGCTGTGTCTTTAAATCTTCATTCTGATAAATGATTGCAGTATGGTCATCTTTGTATCGCAGCAGATTTTCAGCAAAATTTAATCTTAATCCCGAAAACCACTTTGCGGTTTTGATATCATCACCCTCAAGAACTGTATCAAATGGTGTTGAATGGATAATATCAGTATATTCAAAAAGAGCTTCCCAGAATTTAGCAATATTGTCTATCGACCATTGGTACAGTTTCTCGTAAGACTGTAAGTAGATATCGTATTTTTGAGAAAGGTAATAGGTAAAACAGGAGAGGTTGGAATTTTCTATTCTTTTGGAATCAGGTTCCCAAATTGGCTTATCGTTCATAAAATCAATCACTCTCTGTTTGACAATAAAAGTAACTTCCAGGCAACATCAGGTTTTTTGTTATCCAGAGCCTTTTTGGCAGTAATCTCAAGAAAATCTTTTGCTTCATCATGTTTGTTTTTCCATCTCGTTACTGCAATTGGAATCATCTCATCAAGACTTTTAAATATGAATGATGATATATAAATATCTCCAGTGTCTGCAGTTGTTCCTGTTGAATTAACAAACGAATCCATTTCATCCTGGCTGGGTATGGACTCACAATTAGCTAACTGTCCAAGATTGTTAGCCGTCAGTACATGCGACTGTTTAACAAATACCGGCAGGTTATCAAAGCCGATCCCTTTTTTACCAATTGGCTTGGTGATACTGAAAATTGCCTCACCGGAAGCACGGGTATAATAGTTTGATGAATTTCTCCCGACCAGATC
>CAYPUP010000293.1:0-2038 GCA_964413795.1 uncultured Ignavibacteriales bacterium | reverse complement strand
TTGCCTCACCGGAAGCACGGGTATAATAGTTTGATGAATTTCTCCCGACCAGATCAATCAGATCCGGATCAATAATGCCATCTTTAAATATTTCAGGATGAACATGAAACCGGATAACTTCGCAGATTACCAGATTTCCGGAGGCATTTTTATCTCCAAGAGGTACAATCTGAAGTACTTCGCATTCCATATGAAAAGGGGATTCCTTCACCCGCATCGGTTTTACAAGATCCGAGGCTATAGGGGTAAATCCGCTTTTAATAAATTCATCGATCTCCGGTTCGTATTCGGTCGATGACAGGCTGGTCTGTTCCACCATATCGTGTGTTACCGCCTGGATTACACATTGTTTTATTTCTCGCAGATTGTTCAATGTATCTTTAGTAGTTCCGTCATGCCCACGGCGGGATGGAGAAAAGGCAACAATCGGAGGATTGGCTCCAAAGGCGTTAAAAAAAGAAAAAGGGGCCAGGTTGTTGATGCCCTTTTTAGAAATAGTTGATACCAGTGCAATCGGACGTGGGGCAACCCCGCCCAGAAGAAGCTGATGGACTTCTTTTATTGAAGCCTCTTTGGGATCAACTGATATATATGTACTTTCAGTTTTTGACCGTTTCACTGACATTTTTCTTTTTCTTTAAGATTGAATTCGATTCGGGTGATTTCACAATGCGATTGGAAAGCTTACCCAACCCGTCAATTTGGAGTTCGATTGTATCACCATCTTTAAGCCATATTGGAACATGCTCTTCACCTTTTGCTTTGGCTTCCAATGTCCAGGTACCGTTTAGTTCGAGATAACAGCCAGTTCCAACCGTACCGGAACCGATAACATCACCAGGATAAATTTCAGTACCATAGGAACAGCGTTCGATAATCTCGGCAAAAGTCCAGTTCATATCTTTCATATTACCCTGCGATACCTGGTTGCCGTTATGAAAGGCTGACATATTCAGGTTGTACTTATCTCCAAATTCTGTTTCGATTTTAAATTTTTCCAGTTCATCGGGGGTTACCAGCCAGGGACCAATAACAGTGGCGAAGTCTTTTCCTTTGGCTGGTCCAAGATTCAGTTTCATCTCTTCCATTTGTAATACTCTGGCTGAAAGGTCGTTCATTATCGTGTACCCTGCAATGTAACTATCAGCTTTATCAGATGAAATATTTTTTCCTCTTTTCCCGATAACAACTGCTGCTTCGAGTTCAAAATCGAGTTTCTGAAGATGGTCATCTTCAACAATAATATCACCTTCACCGAAAATGGCGTTGTGGTTGGTAAAATAAAAGATCGGATATTGATCAAACTCGGGAATCATTTCTACGCCGCGATTACGACGGGCGGTGGCGACATGCTGCCTGAAGGCATAAGCATCACGGCAGGAGGTAGGATGGGGGACAACGGGCAGCATAGCGGCTCTATTTTCAACAATCAAGTCTGTTTTACCTTCAACAATGGCACCATGAATTTTACGGGCTAAATCCATTGTTGCTACTTCACCTTTGAGAAGGCAGGCCATAGTGGATGGTATTTCGATACTAATTGCTTTACCGTTATCATGCAGGTCGTAGATTTTATCTTTGATATAAAATCCGACCCGTTCTTCGCTGTTTTTCATATATGAAACAAATTTCATTTATTTTCCTTTTCCATTTTCAAGCCAGGATTTGGCGTAATCTTCATCAATTGTATCTCTGACATTGGTAGTCGGTCTCAGGGGACTATAGGTATCGATCATAATTGCATACTCGCTGGTCTCCTTAGCGCCGATAGATTCTTCGGTCTTTCCCGGTTGCGGTCCATGCGGCATTCCCCCCGGATGGAGTGTGATTGATCCCTCTTTGATTCCTTTGCGGGACATGAAATCCCCTTCAACATAATAAAGCACCTCATCACTATCGATATTGGAATGAAAATATGGGGCCGGGATAGCTGTCTCATAAAAATCAAACAGGCGCGGAACAAAATTGCACAAAATAAAATGTCCGGTCTTATAGAGCAGATGTACCGGCGGGGGGAGATGGATCAGGCCTACTTTTG
>CAYPUP010000292.1:2217-3489 GCA_964413795.1 uncultured Ignavibacteriales bacterium | reverse complement strand
TATTTCGGGGTGAAAGATCCCGATAGTAATCCAAACCTATTTCACCGATTCCCACAACCTTTTTATGCTTTGTTAATTCTTTGAGCTTATCAAAAGTTGGTTTATCTAACGATTTGGCATCGTGCGGATGAATCCCAACAGTGGCATAAATCATATCATGCTTATCTGCCAGTTGAACTGATCGTACCGAAGATTCAAGATCAGCCCCAATATTAATCAGAGTATGAATACCGGCATCACAGGCATTCTTGATTATCTCATCCCTGTTTTTATTGAAATCCTTAAAATCAATGTGACAGTGGGAATCAATCATCAGCTGATTTTGGCTCCCGGCGGAAGATCACCCTCTGGAACAACCAGACAAAGGTCCTTCCCTTTTTTGGCCGCTAAGAGCATGCCATGGGATTCTATCCCGCGAATCGTTGCCGGTTTGAGATTACTGACCACAACGATTTTCATTCCTTTGATCTTTTCCGGTGAATAAAATTGTGCTACTCCGGCAACAATCTGTCTTGTCTCACCGCCTAAATCTATCTGCAGTTTTAGAAGTTTGTCGGCTCCTTCCACTTTTTCCGCTTCCAATACTTGTGCGACTGTCAACTGAACTTTGGCGAACTCAGAAAATTCCAGAAGACCATCATCGGAAACTTTCTTATCCGGTTTATCGTTTTTTGATGCTTCATCTTTTTTCTTATCCACCAGACGCGGAAAAATGACATCTTTTAATTCAATTCCAGTTCCCGGTTTGAGATCAAAAAAAGTTCTGGCGTTATCGAGAGTAAGAGTTGAATCATCAAGACCAAATACCGATCTTATTTCCTTCATCTTATTAGGAAGTACCGGATAGAGAATAATTGAAACGATGCGAATAATCTCACAGCAGGTATAAAGGACGCCGCCAAGCTCAGCTGTTTTTCCTTCTTTGGCTAAAATCCAGGGAGCCCGGTCATTAAAAAATTTGTTGGTCGCTTTTACCAGACTAATAGCTTCAATTATCGCCTGTCCAATTTCAAATTTATTAATATGATCATAAGCTGATCCGGCCAGTTTATCTGCCTGACCAACCAACTCATCAAAGCCTTCGATATCTTTATACGGTTCTGGAAGTTTATTACCGCAATTAACCGCTATCAATTTTGCTACCCGAGAAACTAAATTCCCAAGATCATTAGCCAGATCGGAATTGTACTGGGTAATAAATCGATGCGCCTGAACATCACCATCGGTGCCAAACGGATACTGAGTGAGAAGGAGGTATCTGGTTCCATCCGG
>CAYPUP010000292.1:0-2117 GCA_964413795.1 uncultured Ignavibacteriales bacterium | reverse complement strand
ATCGGCATACCCGATTGCAGAAATATAATTGCTTAACGCATCAACCCATACATACGCAACCTGAGATTTATCAAAAGATAACGGCAAACCCCATTTCACGGATTCTCTCGAAAGAGAAAAATCAGGGAGGTCCTGTCCGATGAGTCCAAGGACTTCTTTTCGTCTGCTATCTGGTAAAATATTCAGCTCGCCAGATTCAATTTTTTCTTTTATTTTGGGGAGATATGCTGTCAGCCGAAAGAAGTAATTTTTCTCTTTAACTTTCGCCGGTTCTGTTTTATGGTCTGGGCAAACGCCGTCAACCAAATCCTTTTCGGTAATAAATTTTTCACAGCCATTGCAGTATAGCCCCTCGTAAAAACCGCTGTAAATTGCATCCTGCCCGTCATCGGTTTTAGCCTTTCTCATTGCATCCAGCAATTTGTTCACTGCTTTTTCGTGGCGTTCTGAGGTAGTGCGAATAAAATAATCATTTTCAATGGAAAGATTATTCCAGACCGTCTTGAAAATCTCAACGGTCTTATCACAAAACTCTATTTCAGATAAACCCGCTTTGGCGGCAGCCTCAGCTATTTTCGTGCCATGCTCGTCAGTGCCGGTTAAAAAGAATGATTCTCTTCCAGCCAGGCGATGGAAGCGCGTTATAACATCAGCGGCAATTGTAGTATAAGCATGTCCGATATGCGGTCGATCATTAACATAATAAACCGGGGTAGTGATATAAAATGGTTTAGGCACGATTTTCTCCAAATTTGAGGTCAATCGCAGGAAGTTTCATCCGCATCTAATTTTTTTAATTCTTCAATTTCTTCAGCATCTCCGGAAGCGTCATCCCGCTGAGCAGCCCGATAATCCCTGCCCTGGGAAACAACATCATGCATATCAGCTCGATTACTTCGGAATAGGACATTTTCTTCATCTCTTATCAAAGCTTCTTCGTTAAAAACATCAATACGCTCAACGATACCGTCGCCATGCTTTGTTTTAACTCTTGAGCCCGGTTGCGGAAACTGAGATTTAACCTTGATATACATATCGGCTTCATATCTGAGACAACAGAGCAAACGTCCGCAGTTACCGGAGATTTTCGAGGGGTTCAGGGGAAGATCCTGATCGCGAGCATGCTGCGTGGAAATTGGCTCAAAAGATGTCAGAAAATTACTGCAGCACTGGGGACGGCCGCAAATTCCATAACCACCGATTCTACGGGCTTCATCCCTGACGCCTATCTGGCGCAGCTCAATTCTTGTGCGATAACGCGAGGCAAGTTCTTTAACCAGCTCTCTGAAATCAACCCTATGGTCAGCAGTAAAATATATCGTCATCTTGTTGCCATCGAACTGGCAGTCAACATCAACTACTTTCATCGGAAGCCGGTGATTGGAAATTATCTCAATAATCTCCGTTTTGTAACCATCTTCCTGTTGGTGTAGTTTCTCAAGATGGAGAGTATCTTCATCATTTGCTTTCCGCAGGATTGAACCGGGGCGTTCTCTCTCAGTAAAATCAAGCTCTGCTTCCACTTTTCTTTTTACGTAGCCGATATCTTCCCCCCGCTCAACTTCAACTATAACATAATCAGCTTCGCTTAATTCGTGGTAAAAAGTATTATAATAAAATCCTCGCCGGGATCCTTTGAATTCAACTAAATATATTTCAGCCATAATCAACCTTTCATGGGCCGGGAAAAATCATTCAACTCACATTGAAGTCATAAGTTCTGATTTGATCCGCAGAACCAAAGCGACCAATGCGCCGTGAATATGCACATTTCGACGCAGATCAGCAAGGGCAATCTTAATATACCGGGTCATATTATCACCCAATTCATGGGCTGAGAAATATACTGCTAATCTGGCCAGTTCGGCTTTCATATCAATATGAGTAAGTCCGTTTTCATCATTTGATACGGCTAAACCGGAACAATCTCGAATAAAAGATTGCCATAATCGCAAAAGCTCTTCAGCATCTCCCCTATCTCTTGCACCGATATTGTCAGTTAACCGGGCAATCACCTGCGGGCTTCTGTCTTCTATTAATGATCTAAACAACTGAAAACCGACCCCTCGTCGTAAACCACCCTTTTCTTCCTGAGACTCCAGCATGGAAATTGCCTG
>CAYPUP010000291.1:0-3498 GCA_964413795.1 uncultured Ignavibacteriales bacterium | reverse complement strand
CTTGATGCCTCTTCTGACAACATCCGATGGCAATGTAATACCTTCGGTTGAGAGCATTTCGATCAAGGATTCGGCAACGATTCCGCCACAGTGGTTACAACCGGCAGGGCCGGCGCAGTTAAAATTTTTGCCTTCAAAAATGTCGATGCTGATATCCCGACCATGCTGTTTGGCCAGTTCAAAAGCCCTGATAGCAAAAAAACTGCCGGCAGGACCGCCGCCAATCACCGCTATTTTGGCGCCATTTTGTAATATCAACTTTTCTTTACTGATCACAAAAATTCTTCTTGGAAGGGGTAAATGTAACCTTTTTATTTCTCATTTCATTTCTTCAACGCCATTGGCATGCAGGGCAAACCTGCCTTTGTTTTTGTCGTGGGCAAACTCTTCCTTTGGCCACGGCCATCCACCAAATTGTGTCTTCCGATAATCCTCAAAAGCGTCCCTGATTTCAGCTTCTGTATTCATAACGAACGGCCCGTACTGTACAGCCGGTTCGTTGATGGGTTTTCCCTGAAGCAATAACAAATAACAATCATCCTCTCCGGCTTTTAAGGAGATGTCCGATTCAGACGGCACTTCGACGGAATGATTTGCAGGAATAGCTTCATCCATGATTTCCATCCCGTTTCCGCGGTAAAAATAAAGTGTTCGGTTGACTCCGGCTTGTGCCGATGGCAGTACCCAGTCAGCCCCGGCTTCGAGCTTAATAGTCATGATAGCCACTTCATGTTCAGGACTTGCAGCCCAGGAATCGGGTGTTGGATCGGGTGCGACCAGGTTTTTTAATGTTCCGGCAATGAGGTTTACCTCGATGGATCGGCCGCTGGTGTCTTTTTCCTTCAAAACAGGAATCTGATCTTCCCAAAGCATTTTAAAATGGGGTTCCACAAACTTGCTGACTTTCGGGAGGTTTAGCCAAATCTGGAACAACTCCAGCGGATTGCCCTTATCCTGATTAATCAAAGGGAACATTTCTGAATGTTGCACGCCTTTTCCGGCGGTCATCCATTGCACATCACCTGCACCATAACGGCCTGCAGCACCGAGTGAATCGGCATGGTTCACCAGTCCGGTTTTAACCACCGTAACCGTTTCAAAACCGCGATGCGGGTGATATGGGAATCCGGGAATGGTTCGTCCGTGGTACATGCGCCATCCGTCTTTCAGGGTGAAATCCTGCCCTAAATTTCTTCCGGCCAACGAGGCTACAGGGCCCATTTTTTCATTTCCCTTTGGGAAGTTATCTTTGTGGTGAACACAAAAGATAAACGGGTCGCGGGTGGCCCATTGAAATCCCAACGGACTTATTGTTAGTGATTTTGAATTCTTCATTTACCAATATTTTTAAAGAAAGTTACCATCTTCATAATGATGATCACACACTTAATAGCTAAAGTGATGAACAGGATTTCAAAAGTAACCATATAACATCCGACAACATTTAACGAATTGTTAAAAAAAACAAGAAAATCGATTGGAATAATTGATAAGGAAACATACTGGAATTACAAAGTAAGATGTACCCAGTTATAGGGCAAATCCGAAATGAGCCTGATAGAAAAGAGATATTACCAGGAAACTGAATGTCCGAAAATATTGGCCGAGGTGGTTGAAGACCTGTTAATATTTACAGAGCCTGAGGTATTTATTTCCCTGACGATACCATCATAGGAAACTGTACCGGCTATGTGCAGATTAGCAGCCTGGTGGTTTACACTTGTATACGAATCGGAGAAACTCCCTGAATAGGTAGTCGATCCCGTTATTTTGATCTGGGTTACCCAGGATTTGTTATTATTACCGGTATAGGTATAGGTGTAATTCACCGCTTCCATCGCTAATAACAGGTTTGTAGTAGTGATGCCATGGGTATTGTCATAACTATCGCTGCCTGTTATGGTTACCATCCCACCCATAGGCCCGCTGGCGGTTATATTCTGGTTGCCGGTGGGCTTGCCCGCAAGATTTTGATTATAAATGTCAGTATAACAATTAATTAAACTGACAGCAATTTCGAGATAAAAGTTCTCATCGCTGATTACAGGTGCCGGATCATTGGTTTCCTCTTTTTTACAACTGTTAAAAAGCATTGATAACATTCCCAAGACGACCAGTGCGAAAATCCAAATTTTATTTTTCATTTCAAATAAATTTAAAGGTGACTGATATCTAACATTTTGTTTTATACTATTTTATATACAAATTAAACGGATTTGAGATTCTTATCAAAACAAAAGCAACAATTAGCCGTCCGGAAAAATAATGGTTAAAATTACTTATTTTCCTCTCGGAAATTCAATTGATATAAAATAATTTTTAGGCTATACCTTGTAGAATATCTAGTTGGTTATCAAGGAAAACTATATCCAATATTTAAGAATGTGCCCAAGACTTCATAATAGGGAGTTAATTCAATTGAAATGAGTCCGGAACCTGCTTTCATCCTGGCTCCTACCCCTAAATTGGTAACGGGGAAGGGTAAAAAATGAATTGATGTTTTATCTCCTCTACTAAACTCGTGGTTGGTGGCAATAACCGATAAAAAGCCTACAGCCAAATAGGCATAGGGTCTTATCAGTTCTTTATCCCGGTGAAAATTTACCCCAATAGGCATAATGGTGATATAATTTTCCTGAAATCCCAAACCAAACATTCCACTTGAACCACCGGTTAGGTTATCATTTTTCCAATATCTGTAGGACACACCGGAAATGATCGAAACATTACGCCGTCTTTCAAGCAATACTTTTTCCAAGTAAAAAGCAAACCGATAGGTGGTCCCACCAGATTTATTGGAAATAGGAAGCCCAGCAGAAAAACCAAAATAAATTGTTATTTGCTGTTTATAGTATCACTTTTTAAGGTAACGATGTAACCAGGATTGTATTCCTGAGAAAGAAGATTTTTTTGAAAGGAAATTGAAATGACAGCAATTAACAGGGCAACATACAGGTTACTCATGATGAACGTTTTACAATACCTAATTTAATTGATTTTATGTGTTTTAACTAAAATAATTACACTTTCAATGGTTTATAATAATTCAGTTGATACGAGCTGATAATGAGGTTATTCAACATTTTATAAAAGCCCTTCTCTTAACTATTTTAAGGCTTCAAAGGTAGAAAAAACATCAAATCTTATAGAATGCTTTATATTTCAACGATGCCTGACGGATCGAGGCCATTGATAGGCTCCAGGGATCAGTAGTTTTGGATGGTGCATCAGTGCTTTAGCCAGGCCCAAACACTGGATATTCTACATTGACAGGTGCTTTGCCTTTTTGTGTTCATAAACAGCCCTTTTATTGTGACAAACTACTGATCACCCGATCATGCGCTTTACCTAATGTAACCAGGGCCAGTATTGCACCGATGGTAGCATAAAGCATATCCGATTGGGTATCCCAGATGTAACCCTGAGTGCCCAGGAAGGAATCAGCCGAATCGCCATTAAGAACGGCCACGAGCCATTCGATAAATTCATAGGTTACAC
>CAYPUP010000290.1:0-3499 GCA_964413795.1 uncultured Ignavibacteriales bacterium | reverse complement strand
GGTGAAGTGAAAATATTCCGCCAGTTTGGACCGCATGAATTAAAAGGTGGTGTTGCTGTTAAAAGAGATGACTTCCAGTACAATCAAATCCAGCGGCCATATGTGCAATACACCGGACGCTCGGACGGAGGTCCTTATCCTGATAGAGGAGCATTTAGGGATATCTTTGCCTATCAGCCCATCTCCGGTACTGTTTATTTAAGAGACAAGCTTGAATATGGTTCCATGATTGCATCGTTGGGATTACGGTGGGATTTCTTTATACAAGATACCAAAGATTTAGTTGAAATAGCTCAAAATGATGATCTTGGCTCAGGTATAATTCTTGGCGATCGTCAAAAAATATCGCCTCGTATAGGTTTTTCGTATCCGATATCAGACAAAGCCAAAGTCCACTTCAATTATGGACATTTCTATCAACTGCCATCCCTGACTTTGATGTATGCCCGAAATACAACAGCTATTGATCAGGATGCGGTTGTCGGTAATTATAACCTCGATTATGTGAAGACTATACAATATTCATTTGGTGTTAAATACGCCATGACCGAATACTATTCAGTTGATGTTTCCGGTTACTTTAAAGATGAATTTGATAAAATCAACCGTTCGGTGGTCAGTGTGAATGGACTGAACCGCCAACAGTATCGCAATAGCGATTATGGCCGCAGCCGTGGTTTTGAATTGACCATTGAAAAGCGCGGCGGTGGATATGTTAATGGTAACCTCAGCTACACTTATGCATTTGCTTTTGGAAAAGCCTCTGAAGCATCCCGAGAATGGGGAACGGAGTTTGAATTGTCGCGCGAACCTCTTTCGGAATTCGCTCTTGACCATGATGTCCGTCATTCTTTGAAATCTAATCTCCAGGTCTTCATCCCAAATACTGTCAAACCTCGCTTGTTTGGTCTCCCAATTCCCAGCGGCTGGTCGCTTGCTCTTGAGACCTTTATAGAAACCGGAAGGCCATTTACTCCGGATCGATCCTATCCCAATGTTTCTACCGTTACCGGTGAGGATATCCAAACCAATTCGCTTCGTCTTCCATCTATCATCCTATTTGACGTACGGTTTACAAAAGATTTCTCTCTGGTTGGACTCGATCTCAATTATATTTTATGGATTGAAAATATCTTTGATACTAAGAATATTACTGATGTATATAGCAACACCGGCCGCGCTGATACACAACAAAATATCAGTTCGACTATCAAAGGCGGAACAGATTATGATCGTAACCCATCCCTTTGGGATTATGGCCGTCAGGTTAGAATGGGACTGGAAATAAGCTTATAGTAATTATAGTGAAGTATATTTGATGAAAACAAATGAGGACTACATGCAATCGAAGTATTACAAATTAGATACAAAAAGGATTAGACCATTACTCCTCGTAATTTCCCTTTTAGTATTAATTGTGATGATTTCCCCAACCCGGGTTTGGTCTCAGGCTAAGGTGGGAACAACCGGAGCGCAGTTCCTGGAGCTTGGGGTTTCAGCCCGAGCGATGGGAATGGCAGAAGCCTTTACTGCTGTGGCTGATGATATCTCTGCGGTTTATTATAATCCAGCCGGGTTAACATCGCTTTATGGTAAAGAAGCCGGATTCACATATATTAAGATGCCGGCTGATATCTCTTATGGATTCGGAGCAATCGGATTACCTCTGGAATCTATTGGAGGTGTTCTGGGAGTCAGTGTCTATGCTCTGGGATCAGGTGTTATGGATGAGACTGATTATAACAGAGTCCCTACGGGAAGACAATTCTATTATGATGATTTATCCATTGCCGCCAGTTATGGCCGGTATTTGACTGACAGATTCTCAATCGGATTTACAGTTAAATACATTGGTGAATTTGTTCATGATTATTCTTCCAGCGGCTGGGGAGCTGATGTTGGTACCATTTATGATACCGGTTATCGGGGATTTAAAATTGCTATGTTAATTTCCAATTTTGGTCCGGACATGAAATTTATTAAGAACCCTTATCCACTACCTATTAACTTTAAGTTCGGCGGTGCCATTAATGTTGTCGAAGCTAATGATTATATCCTGACTTTTGCTGCCGAAGGATCTCACCCCTCTGATAACTTGGAAAAATACAACAGTGGTATGGAATTCGTATATAAAGATATTTTCTCTTTACGGGCCGGCGCTCGGTTTAATTATGACACCGATGGTTTCACTACCGGAGGTGGGGTAAGATTACCGTTCGGTGAAGAGCGCGAAATGCGCTTTGATTATGCTTTCCAGGATTTCGGGGTTCTCACCGAAGTACACCGGTTCACATTAGTTGTGGCTTTTTAGGGGAGTAATTGATAAAAATGAAATATTCAAAGATTAGAAATAATCAAAAACTCATAAACATGCTGGTTATATCCATTTTATTGCTGTTGACATTTTCGATTTTATTTTTTGCTGGATGTACCAGTACCCTTGAAGGGGATGTTTACGAGAATAAAAAACCGATCGTCTATTTTGCCACCATTCCTCCTGAAGGGCAGGATTTTAGCGTCAATCCGGTGATTTACTGGTATGGAACCGATAATGACGGTTTGATTGATTATTACCGCTATCATATTGCCACTAAAAATGTGGTTGGAGATATGCCGCCTGAAGATTATATCCAGACGATTTCAGCTGATCAGTGGACTTACATCGATGTTGATCCTTCAGCTGCAAATCCTCAAACTAAAAATAGCCTTCCCTTAACAGCGGATACAACTAACCCGGTTAGAGGTTTTGTTCCCCAATGGGTTTTCCTTCAGGCTTATGATACTGAAGGTATGGCATCGGATATTGTCTACCGGCTATTCCTGCGTAATGATAATCCACCAGAGACTTATATTCTGATTAATGCCGATGATATACCTTTTGTAAATTCTGAACAACCTGGTGGTATTGTCACCGGTGTAAGGCTGCGCTGGCTCGGAGAAGATCCGATTGATTATCCTTCTGATCCGCCTCCATTTGAATTTGAATGGCGCTTATATGGCCCGTACACAGATGAAGATACGGCAGTAATAAACAATACTTACCGTAAACAAGTATTTGTTACTACTGATGGGTTTGTTTACAACATTGGTGATACAATTATACGTTGTGATACCAGTTTCACCGAGGGAGGACTTGAGGAAACCTGCGATACTACTGTTGTAGTACCTGGTATGCCTAATTCAGTTCTGGGTGTAATGGATAAAATCTTTGATATCAATGATCCGAATTTTATAAATTCGAATTATAATGAGGTCGCGGACAGTTCCTGGAACGGGGTGGATTCATGGATTCTTAATACAAGCGATACTCTTTACAATGTTTTTAAAAATATTGATACCAATGAGACCTTTGAAAGGAATTTCTTGTTCTGGTGCCGTTCCCGTGACGATGCCTTTGTACCGGATCTCACACCGGCATGTTCTGCTTTATCCGTAATCGAACCGAAATATGAGAATGATGTCGCCGTGTTAGATTTCACATATACAATTGGTCTTAATT
>CAYPUP010000289.1:0-3521 GCA_964413795.1 uncultured Ignavibacteriales bacterium | reverse complement strand
TTACTACTAATTCCTGTTGTTAACTCATTTAGAGCTGAAAATAAAACTGATTTCTGGATTACCAGCATTCCCGGCGGAGTGGTGGGATTCATAAAAAAACAGGGGAGTATAAATGGTGATTTGATAATTTCCGGTTTGAATGACCGTGATTATCCTGTTGATGACAGAATTCTGAAACCAATATTGGAAAACCTGGAAATTAAAAAATTAAATTCGGTTTTTATCGTATCCTCTGACTTTGGAAGTCTTAAAGATCTTACAAATCTCATCAGAGACTTTGATACCGACTCTGTATTTATTTCTGACCGACTGGCTAGTAGTTTTAAAGATATAATTATTCAATCCGGTTTTGAAAGATTTGATCAAAGAGTTAGTATTTTAAAAAATTTACCTGAAAATATTAACTTTGATGGATTATTTCCATTTAATGATGGAATTATAGTCAATATAAAGGATAATAGAATTATCATTCTTCATTCGCTTGACTCAAAAAGTGTTGAATTGATAGGTCAAACAGGAATTTCAACACTCGTTATAAGTAAACCATCATATAATTTTTCTGCTGTTTCAAAGCTTTTAAATCAAACAAAATTGGAAAAGATAATTGTTACAAAAATTAACAATGATCCCGATAAAACATTGCAGAAACAGTTCATTTCAGGCCAATCATCTGAATTTGAGCTTATCAATCTTGATCTGGATGGATTTTATTATATCTCATTTCCTGAATAGTAAAATAATATTAAAAGTTGCAAAAATAGGCTATTTTTTTGAATTAAGTTATTCATTGATTAGCCCGATAAATATATAGAAATACTCTACTATGTAGAGAAATATTAATTATGGTATAACCAGACAAGGAACATAATATGAGCCTCTCTGGAAATTTAAAAACAGTATCATTTCCTGATATATTGCAGTTGCTGGCAACAGGGAAGAAGTCCGGAATTCTTGATGTGAAAACCGGAGCTCGCCAAAAAGAAGTTGCCTTTAGAAATGGGAATATTATCCATGCTACATCGGTAAATTCATCAGAAGATCTCCTCGGTAATATGCTGGTCAATCGGGGCAAAATTTCCAAAAGTGATTTGGATCGGGCGATAAAACTACACCATCAGACTGGCCGCCAATTGGGGACAACTTTGATTGATATGAACATCTTCGATAAAAAAGAAATTGCCGAAGTTCTCAAGCAGCAGATTGAAGAGATTGTTTATAATCTGTTTTCATGGACTGAAGGTGATTTTATTTTCCGTGAAGGGGAAGCTCCTAAAGAGGCTCCTTTTCTGGTTGATCTGGCTACGATGAATATCATCATGGAAGGCACCAGAAGAATCGATGAGTGGCTTGAGATTAGAAAAGTTCTTCCCTCTGATGATGTTTTACTGGCTATTTCAAAAGTACCAAGCAATTCTCAGGAATATATTAAGCTTACCCCCGAAGAATTCAGCATGCTTGGCTTCATCAATGGCGATCATACACTGGCTGAGTTGATAAATCTCTCTCCCATGGGTGAATTCGTGACTTGCCGTGGAATCTATAAGCTTATTGTCAATAATTTAATAGAAGCAATTGGCAAAAGGGATCAGGAAGAAGAAGAAAAAGAAGACGAAGAAGAAGCTGTTCTGGAAATTATTTATAAGCTGTATGATAACTGCATATACAGAATACGCTGTCTGTTTGAGGAGATGCTGGGAGAGAATAATCAAAAATATAAAAATTTCTCAACCCAGTACAAAAGCGGTTTGTTAGGTTATTTTCCCGGAACCGATCCTACATCCACTCATCGTCCCTCTTTTGAAAATTTTTTACAGGAAGTTCGATCTATCCCGCCTCAAATCCGATTCCACAAACTGATAAGAGACCTTGACCATATGCTTTGTGATCATTTGCAGTTTACTTTCGATCTTCTGGGGTACGGGTCATATCGTGACAGCATCTCAGCTGTTAAAAGGGAAATTTCAGAGCCTTTAGCGAGAAGAAAAGATTTGGTCAAACAATTCGGACTTGAAGATAATTTGTATCGTACCATAAATCGGGCTGATAAAACAGTTAAGATGGTAAGAGGATAAACAATGAAGAGAATAATATTTTTAACAGTCTCTATAATGTTGATTGGCTCTAATGCCATGGCGGCCAATCTGGCAATGATTACCAGCACACCCACAATGCTTGATTTTCTGATCTTAATCTGTGGTATCGGTTGTGTAATGGGAACAATGAAAGTTATCAGCCTGGTAAGAGGCGGACAATTCAGTAAAAGCTGGCAATATTTATTAGGTGGTTTCAGCGCCTTGATTGTGATACAGCTGTTACGAATTTTTAATGCCATAGAAATCATAATGTTACCTGTTTTTGTTATCCCGACTTGCTTTTTATTAATGATGGGTCTGTTTTTATATGGTATATATGAAGCAAAAAGGGTATTAAGTTGAAAAAGTTATGTATTGACATAACTTGCTGATATGATTATTTTTACTGGTTGAATAAATTGTTCAACTGGTCAAGATTGTGAAATAAAACAAGTTACGGGCAAATAAATGATAAGCGTTACCGAGCTCGACGAAAGAATAATAAAGTGTCGTGAAATTCTTGATGAGGACCCTAACTCTCAGATATTTGCGGCCTTAGCGGAAACATACCGAAAAAAAGGTGAGCTTGATAAAGCCTTCCATATCTGTCAGAATGGTCTCAAGCTGCACTCAAAGTATGGGGCTGCTCATGTGGTAATGGCCAAGATAAATCTTGATCGCGGGTTGTATGATTGGGCTGAAGCTGAAGCCCAAAAGGCTGCAGAGGTTGACGGCAGGACTCGGACTATAGAATTGCTAATGGCTGAAATTTCAATCTATAAAGGTGAATTTGATGCTGCTATTAAAATGTTGAAATCATTACAGCAGTTTGATCCTAACAATTCTCAAATTCAAAAATTACTTGAAATCGCTCATAAGATTCCTGAAGAACAGACGAAGATAATTAAAGGGAACAAGCTTTCCAAATCGTCAAATGATAAGAAATCGACTGTTGTAGATAATAATAACCAGAATCTGATACCTGAACAAGTAAATTTAAAATCTCCGGATATTCTGGAAAAAGCCGTTTCCATCCCGAATGTGAACGGTGCCCTGTTTGTCAATCAGGAAGGTTTAATTATCGATTTCCGATGGGGCATGAAGCTTGATCAAAATATTTGCGGCGCCGCTCTCGTAGATATGGGGCACGAGATGGATGAACATCTTCTAAACGGATCCTTCGGGCGAATGCTCTCTGTTTTGATTGAAACCAAAGATCTTGTTTATTATATAATAAGAAATTCTAACGGAGCTTTTATCTTTGTTGCTTCAGCCGATGTTAATCTCGGTTCACTCAGGCTGAACATTGATAAATTGATGAAAGCTTATAATGCATAGTGGTATAATATGATTTCAAAATCACAAACTGTTCGTCAGATGATATTATTATCACTGATAGTTTTGATAATTCCATTATTGATATTTCCGGAAAGGTTTGGCACCGCTCTG
>CAYPUP010000288.1:0-3522 GCA_964413795.1 uncultured Ignavibacteriales bacterium | reverse complement strand
AAAAAAAAGCTATCCTGAATAAATCAGAATAGCTTCAAATCAAGAATTGAAAAAGTTAGGAAGCCAGCGAAACATTCCTGGCATATAACCCCTCTTGAGCAGTCTTAAGATCAAACATAACTTCCTGACCCTGTTTTAGGGTCTTGAATCCGTTCATCTTGATAGCTGTGTAATGAACATACACGTCCTCTTGTGTATCTTCACTGGCTATAATGCCCCAACCTCTTAAATCATTGAAATATGTAACCGTACCTTTGGACATGAAGAACCCTCCGCTCCGATGGAGTTTATGAGTCTTTTACTGTCTATGTTATATTATACATATTTGTGAGGAAAAAGGAAAAGAAAAAACTAACAAATATTTAATTAATTAATAATATTTTCATCATAATGGCCATAGCTAAACCGGACAATAATGGTACTGTTACATTATCATCAATTCCAAATGGAGCAGCTTCCACTATAGTGGCTATAAAAGCCCCAATTATGCCTATTTTAAGCTCTAAACCGGGTACTACCAGTGCAACCCCTATGGTGCTTACCAGACAAGCTAAGGAGCCTTCTATTGATTTATTCCCAAATCTATGGTACCCATACCTTCGCCCTATAAGAGCTGCAAAAGTATCCCCAACAATAATAAAAGCCATAGCTGTTATGGCGATAGTTTTGGGAAATAGGGCTATAGTAAGGCAAAAAGCGGAAAGAATATAGCTGGCGCCAGTAAAATCACCGGCATGTTCATGGGACCTGATTATTGAAGATCCTATTTTTGAAGCAAAATGAGTCCAGAATTTCCATCTGCGAATACGGGAGATATCAATAAGAATCATCGCCAAAGTTGCGGGAATCATTATCCAAAGCATTTCAATTTTTGATAACCCCAACATATAGTATGTACCCGGGATTATCAAAGCCCCCATATGGGTTGTTTTTCTTATTAATTCCCTTCCAAAGGATATCTGATTTTCAGATGATTCGATCAAATTTTTACTTTCCCAGGCGAATCTTAAGAGGCCTTAAGTGAACCGGTTTTATCCTACCGGGGAATTTAACATTATATGATCGGTAAAGATCATCTCTGAAATTTTTAAAAACCTCACGAACATGATTTTCTGTTAAAATATTCACTATTTCAGTTCTGGCTTTATCCACGCTTGGTTTGTCATATTTTGCTAAAACTTTTATAATTTGATAGCCATATTTTGTTTTGATCGGGTGACTAACACTGTTAACAGGAGTAATCATAGCAGCATTGTAAAAATATGGATCAACATCTTCCGGACCTATCGCTCCTAAATTAGCCAATTCTTTCCGGATACTCTCTTCTCCGGGATAATATTCCTGAGCAAGTTCCAGAAAATCAACACCAGATAGAGCCTGATCCCTTATAAATTCAGCAAATGAGGAATCATCAGTTATAATTTGCTGAATGACTAAAGGCTTATCAATTTTATAGTCATTAATATGGTCATTAAAATATTTTTAAATCATTTCATCTGTCGGATTCCATGAGTTGCCCCGGCCCTGTTCCATAACCATTGATTTACCTGTATTATGTGCCAATTCATTTTTATATTTAATAGCCTGCGGCAGAGTGTCAATCATTATGGAACGAGCGGCCTGTAACATGATTAGGCTCTTTGCAACTCGATTAATCATCTCTCTTTTCATTTCTCTGGTTGTTTCTTTGACATCATATTTTTTACGGAAAGTCTCCTCCATCCCTCTTAAATCAGCATTTTCTATAGTATCAACTCCGTTTAAAACTGCCATCCATTCAGGCAAATCAACCGTATATATATTTGAATCAAGAAGAATCTCATTGTACTCCAAATTAATCTCATTATCTAAAGAATCAATTAAAGGAACAGCCAGAGAATCGGCTTTAATCGAAAAAAGTTTTTGATAAGCATCCTGATAGCTTAGAGAATCAAAGGGTGGAAACCCTTCCTCTTTTTTGTCCTCAATATAAATAATATGCCAGTTATCAGCATCTTTATATGGCTTGGAATAAGTGCCTGGCTGAATCGAGAAAGCAATTGAATCGAAGGGATGCTTATACAATCCTTTTTCCGTCCACCCAATAAGACCGCTTTTAGTTTCAGCGAAATTATCATGAGAATATCGAGCAGCCACATCTGCAAAAGCCTCCCCATCCTCGAGTATGTTCCATATTTTTGCGGCATAGGCTGATGTCTCCTCCTCAAGCTTAGCCGGGGTTAGAGAACGATAATGCAAAGAATCCTCCCCAACTTTAAGGCCTGTACCGGTAATCAAAATATGATGCAGAAGCACTTGCACAGGTTTGGAATACAATTCAGGATGATCATAATAATATTTTTCGATCTCAGCTGTGTCTAATTCTATCTTATCGTAAATGACTTCCTTGAGGTACATACGAAAAAGAGAATCATTGAATCTCCTCTTCAACAGACGATAACGCTGATAGTCCCTGCTGATATCAATTTCGTCAGCCCGAAAGCCGGCCATGCTGTCAACCACGATACTGTCTATAAAATCTTTAACCTCAGTGGGTGATAAAGTACCGCCGTTAGTTACCAGACTGCTTTTCTGCAGCAGTTCAAATATTTGCGGCATAGTGAGAATATAACCATTATCAGCGGTTACAATTACATGGTTATATTCATTAATGTTAAAACTCGATATAACAGTTTTTTTACACCCTGCTATAAATAAAAAGACAAGCAACAAAGCAGTAAATCTTAAGTGTGGCATATTCTCTCCAATTAACAAATTTATAAGCTTTTTAAGATACTGATTTAGAGAGGAAAATCAACCCCAAAAAGAGGGTTTGGAAGTTGATCTTTTAACTGATTACAGGAAATTGATGAGTAAGATTAGCGGTTTTATTTTCAAATCGGTCAGTTTTAAAAATATGGAACTGAACCTGAAATGTTGTTCCGTTTCCAATTTCCGATTCGATGCTTAAACTAGTTTTCAAGGCAGCACAAATCCGGTGAACAATTGCAAGCCCCAGTCCCGTCCCATTTTTTTTGGTTGAGAAAAACGGCTGGTATATCTTTTTTATATTTTCTGCTGAGATCCCGGGACCATTATCTACTACCAGTAAGTTGACCCTGCTACTGTCATCATCATTTACTAATCTGAAAATAATTTTTCCCCCATTACCTTCAAAGGCTTCGCAACTGTTTATCGCCAGATTAATTAGAAGCTGTTTAATTAAATCCTCATCCCCCACGACATATTTGATAGATTCATCAGCTTCAAACTTAACCATTATATTGTCATTAAATGATTCCTGGTGGTACAGAACCTGGATGGTATCGTTTATAACATGACAAAGATCGACTTTATCGTAAGCGGCTCTGTCTATTCTGGCATAGCAGAGAAACTCGCTTAAAATTCGACTTAATCGATGTGATTCTTTTACGATCAGTTCCATCAATTTGGCATTTTCCCCGGTAACAGCCAGGTCACTTTGCAATACCTCGACAGAACCTGAAATAGCAGCAAGAGGATTACGGATTTCATGAGCCATAG
>CAYPUP010000287.1:0-3526 GCA_964413795.1 uncultured Ignavibacteriales bacterium | reverse complement strand
GATGAAGACCGGAGATCTTGGTTGCTTAAAAGACGGACATCTCTGGATAACCGGGAGAAGCAAAAGCCTGATTATCTCGGCCGCAGGTAAAAATATCTACCCCGAGGAACTCGAAGAAAAACTTCTCGAAGATATCCTGGTGATGGAGGCCGTAGTTTTTGGCCGTATAAAAGAGGGAAAGCAGGGGGAAGAAGTAAGAGCTTTGATTGTTCCTGATATGGATGTAATGGCTTCAGCGCATCAAATATCAAAAATAAATCCTGATATGATCAAAATTAAAAGTATCATTAAAACAGTGATTGACAGCATCAACTCGCAGGTTGCCGCCTACAAACGGATCAGTGCTTTTGATGTGCAGTTAGATGAACTGGAAAAAACATCGAAAAAAAGTATCAGACGATTCTTATATAAGTAATTTAATTGTTGAAAGATCAATATGGTCCATACCGAGCAAATAGAATTCATGGTCAAAGGATATTGTGACATTGTGGATATTACCGTAAACCTGCAGGAAGCGGTAACTAATTCTACAATCATCAGTGGTACCATTACAGCTTTTTGTCCCGGGTCGACTGGAGGAATTACGACCATCGAATTCGAACCGGGATTACTAAAAGATCTTCCGGAGTTTTTTGAGAAGCTTATTCCATCGAATATAAATTATCATCACGATGAAACCTGGCATGATGGCAACGGTTTTTCCCATTTAAGAGCGGCTCTTTTGAAACCGGATATTACCGTTCCTTTTGTTTCGGGAAAATTAACGCTTGGGACATGGCAGCAGGTTGTTTTTCTGAATTTTGACAACAAATCGCGCCGCCGAAATCTGGTATTACAGGTGATGGGAGATTAGCATCTATGAATTTTAAAACTATTGAACGAATTGAAAATAGAATCAGAGTAATTGCACAGACAAAACTGCCCAATGAATTAACATACCTGGATATTGATAACTACCCGGAAATTATCGGAGCGATTAGGAGGCTTGATGTTCGCGGTGCTCCGGCAATCGGAATTGCCGCCGCTTATGGATTAGCACTCGCTGTTAACTTTACTCAAAACTGCAGCCTGGCATTTATTGAAAAGGCCGCTAATGAAATTAAAAATGCTCGTCCGACTGCAGTAAATCTGGCCTGGGCAGTTGATAGAGTCTTATCTCGACTCAATGTTGAAAATCCAGATGGATTAGATCAGACTTTGTCTGTGTTATGGGATGAACCAGAAAAAATTCATGAAGAAGACAGGATTCTTTGTGATAACATTGGCATTAACGGAGCAAAACTTTTTTCAGACGGGGATTCGGTTTTAACACACTGCAATGCCGGGGCATTAGCTACCGGGGGAATAGGGACAGCACTGGGAGTAATTTATACCTGCCGGGATCAGGGGAAAAATCTGAGAGTCTATGCCGATGAAACCCGACCGTTGCTTCAGGGAGCCCGTCTGACAACTTGGGAATTAATGCAGGAGAATATTGATGTCACTCTTATCTGCGATAACACGGCGGCTATGCTTATGCGGCAGGGAAAGATTAACCATGTAATCGTAGGGGCTGACAGGGTTGCCAAAAATGGTGACTTCGCCAATAAGATCGGCACTTATTCTGTGGCTGTCAATGCCGAGAAACATGGTGTTCCTTTTTATATTGCAGCCCCATATTCAACTTTTGACCCTGTTCTTGAAACTGGTGATGATATCCCAATCGAAGAAAGAGACCCAATTGAAGTTACAGAAGGATTAGGTAAAAGAACAGCTCCTGAAAAGGTAAAAATTTATTCACCTGCTTTTGATATTACGCCATTTGAACTGGTCTCGTATTATATCACCGATAAAGAAGTTAAACCTGGCGGAAGGGCAAAATAAAAACTCCACTATCATAAATAGTGGAGCTTAAATTTCTTAAATAAGAGGCACAAGGTGCCCCTATATCTTGCCTACCAGATCAAGACCTGGTTTCAGAGTATCAGCCCCCGGTTTCCAACTGGCTGGGCAGACTTCGCCATGCTCTTTTACGAACTGAGCCGCCTGCAATTTACGAAGCAATTCCTCGGAACTACGGCCTATGCCAGTGTCGTTTACTTCATAGAGCTTCAGTTTACCATCAGGATCGATAAGGAATGTCCCACGCAGAGCTAAACCGGCTTCTTCAATCATGACACCATAATCGCGGGAAAGGGAACCGGTCGGATCGGCTAACATCGGATACTTGATTTTTTTGATAGTAGGGGATTCATCATGCCAGGCTTTGTGGACAAAGTAAGTGTCGGTAGAGGCAGAAAGAATTTCACAATTGAGTTTTTTGAACTTGTCATGATAATCAGCCAGTTCGCCCAGTTCGGTCGGGCAAACAAAGGTGAAATCAGCCGGATAGAAAAAGAGAACAACCCATTTTCCTTTGTAATCGGAAAGACTGACTTTGACAACTTCGTCATTGTGGTAGGCATCCAGAGTAAATTCCGGAGCGGGAGCATTGATTTTTACCATTTTTATTTTTTCCTTCCCCTGTTTAAAAACAGGAAATTAACAATTATAAAAGTTATATTTTTATTCTTATAAGTTTAAATCTTTATTACTACTCAAAAATCAATCTTATCAACTTATCTTCCCTGGTATGAACAACAGTAAAAATGGAAAGTTTCCAAAATCGTAAAAATCATTAAAAATTATAGTAATAAATTTATGAATTATCGGGTCTTGTATGGCAGTAGGGAAGAACCATTAACAATTTATCGGTTCTGCCATTTATGGCTTTTTTGATAAAGCCTGCGATTTAACCAGTTGCAGCTTGTAGCGCTTGTCAAAACGCCTCCCTTTGGAGCATTTTCCGCAGGAAGCCATAACTAATCGTTTCTGGCGGGGGTATTCCATTTTACAGTTCGGACAGGCATAGATATAGCGGGGAGGCATTCTGAGTGAGGGGTGAGATTTGGCTTTGACTGAGGCTCCTATTTTTTTGGCGAAATCTTTGAAGGCTTTGTTATGATTGAGGTGAATGATATGGATCATCTCATGCTTTAGTGTATCCCCTATATCTTCCGGGAAAATATGATGATACTTATGGCTGATTTTGATAAGTTTTAGTTTGGGAGTGTATGACCCGGCGGAGGTCATCCGGTTTGAATATTCTATTGTTACTCTTGGTAGTTTACCCTCAAAATAAATCATGTTAAATCTATCAAACATCTGATAGAGTTCCAAAACAGTTGGGAGTTTACTTTTAGGAATCGACTTAACTGCTTCAACAGCGCGGGTCAGGTATTCTTCAGTGGCCAGCCTGATTTTATGATCGATTGTAGCCGGAGCCGGCGGGGTTATAATCTCCGGTTTAAACAAATCATAATTGATCCCTTTGAGGGCTTTTTTCAGCTTTTTTATAATACTCATATAGCTATCTCATAAATCATGCCTATTATATAATTATCGACCGATAAAATTTCAACTATAACTATCTTAGCAGATGCTTATAAAAATGGGTGTGTTGAAAAAGTCATATATTTTATGAGAGTATCTCTCAGTATTTTATTCG
>CAYPUP010000286.1:0-3541 GCA_964413795.1 uncultured Ignavibacteriales bacterium | reverse complement strand
CGCCGACAGATTTACAGTCTGTTCCCTTTGGCCGCTCGGGAACCCCACCAATATATTTTGGTATCGGCCATTTGGCCGACATACAAAGGCCTAATGTATACGAGGATTACAAAAAATCAACGTAAATCTTTCAAAAATCGTAAAATTATGCCCTGCTTAATCTTCCATCCTAAAAGGACAGGCTGGATCATCCTCGTAACGGATAACATCGACTTCTCCCCTTTTCCCTTCTCCGGCGTGTAGCCGATTGGGGGCATTTATAATCAGGCCTTCAACATCACCAAAATTTTTATAACCATGAACCACTCCCGGAGGTATTATAATAGAGTAACGCGTATCTTTTACGATTGTCAGAATTTCTGATTTCTGATATGATTTGGACTCAGTACGGTTATCCCAGAGATATAACTTAAAATCAGAAGTCCCAAAAAAGCAAAAGAGATCGGTCTGTTCTTTGTGTTCATGCGGGCCGCGCGATTCACCCGGTTTGGTCATAGAGATATAAGACATAACTGGAAATAAGCAAGAATCCAACTCATCCTGTCGGAAAATTTCAATTAGCCAACCCCGACTGTCTTTGTGGAGAGTCAATTCCTTTATAATAACGCCCTCTATATTAGATTTCATTCTGCAAATTATCCTTTTGTTTGGTCAGGAATTCACTCAGAGCAACTTTCCAGTCACGCATATTATTCGAACCGGTATCATTAAGACGTTTATTTTCGAGCGATGAATATGCCGGTCGTCTGGCAATATGAGGATAGTCTTTGGCTTTACATGGTTTCATCAGGATTTTCATATTAAGCATTTCAAAAATATTTTCAGCCAACTCATACCAGCTAGTCTCTCCAATTGACGAACAATGATACAAACCATTCAGATCATTTTCAATCATAACTTTGGTTTGTTTAACCAGATCATAAGTCCAGGTCGGATTGCCAGTTTGGTCATCGACAATTGATAGTGGTGTAATAATTTCACCTCTTTGGACAGCCCTTATTTGCTCATAACCTTTTTTTATAATAGAACGGACAAAGCTTTTCCCTTTGAATCCATACAGCCACGATGTTCTGATTATAAGATAGTTATCAAGGATTGAGGTGACAAGACGCTCTCCTTCGAGTTTGCTTTGACCGTAGACATTTAATGGATCGGGGATGTCATCTTCAATATAGGGTTTCTTTTTTTCACCGTTAAAAACATAATCAGTGGAATAATAGATTAGCTTGGCATTCACACTCGAACAAGCTCTGGCAATGTTTTCCGCTCCGATAATATTGACAGCTTCTACTTTTTCTTTTTCATTCTCAGCCTGATCGACATCGGTATAAGCAGCTGTATGACAAACAATCGAAGGTTGAAAGCTTTCAAAGAATTCTTTTATAGGCTCAAAATCACAAATATCCAGGTCAGGTAGATCAATTCCTTTGACAATAAAGTCATTTGAAAAATAATCAAGAAGCTCGCTCCCGAGCAGACCCCGGCAGCCGGTAATTAATATCTTTTTTTTATCCATGTACTTCTTTGATTACATCACGAAGATACTGTTTGTAGGAACTCTCCCCCATCGACGCCAGAAGCTTATCCATCTGGGTTCGATTAATAAATTTCATCCGATAGGCAATCTCTTCGATACAGGCAACTTTCTGTCCCTGTCGCTTTTCGATGGTTGCAATAAAATTGCTGGCATCCAAAAGGCTCTCATGCGTCCCGGTATCCAGCCAGGCAATACCCCTTCCCAGCCGTACTGCTTTTAGTTTGCCCTGTTTTAGATATACGTTGGTGACATCGGTAATCTCAAGTTCACCCCTCTTTGAGGGCTTAAGGGATTTAGCAATTTTCACCGCTTCTGAATCGTATAGGTATAGTCCTGTTACCGCATAATTTGATTTGGGTTGTAATGGTTTTTCTTCGATTGATATAACCTTATCATTTTCATCAAATTCAATTACCCCGTATCGCTGTGGTTCTTTTACATAATAACCAAATAGGAGAGCACCATTCCGAAAACTGCGGGCATCCCGAAGAAAATCATAAACCCCATAAAAGACATTATCTCCAAGGATAAGCATAAAACTGTCATGGCTGATAAATTTTTCTCCAATGATTAATGCCTGCGCTATTCCTTCAGGCTTAGCCTGAATCTCGTAGGTAATATTCAAACCGAGATTATGGCCATTACCAAACATCTGTTCAAATCGGGGAGTATCCTCGGGGGTGGAAATTATTAATATCTCAGTTATCCCGTAGAGCATCAAGGTTGACAGGGGATAATAAATCATCGGTTTGTCATAAACCGGCAGGAATTGCTTGCAGGTAATCTGGGTTGAGGGATACATCCGGGAGCCGCTCCCCCCAGCCAGGATAATGCCTTTATTTATGTGATCGTTTGTAATCATAATTATTGTCTATTATATATCTTATTGTAATATTCCAGATATTCGCCGCTAATGCAAGCCTCCAGCCAATCTTTATTTTCCAGATACCATTCGATTGTTTTATTGAGCCCCTTTTCAAATTCATATTCAGGCTGCCAGCCCAGTTCATTTTTTATCTTGGAAGCATCGATAGCATATCTCCGGTCATGGCCAAGACGATCTTCGATAAAAGTAATCAGATTCTCTCTATTATTACCACCAATTTTTGAATCAATAAGGGAACAGATCATTTTAACTAATTCAATATTTTCAATTTCGTTGTTGCCGCCGATATTGTAAGTTTCCCCCGATTTCCCCTTGTGGTAAACCAGATCCAATGCCCGGCAATGATCCTCGACATAAAGCCAGTCGCGCATATTCTTGCCATCCCCATAGATCGGGAGGGGTTTGTTTTCGAGAGCATTTTTGATCATCAATGGAATCAGCTTTTCAGGAAACTGATAAGGGCCATAATTATTGGAGCAATTTGTTGTGACAGTGTCCAGACCATAAGTCTTATGATACGATCGCACCAGATGATCCCCGGCAGCCTTTGTAGCTGAGTAAGGAGAGTTGGGATGATACCTTGTCTCTTCATTGAAATAACCGTCACTACCTAATGATCCGAAAACTTCATCAGTAGAGACATGATGGAATCTAAAAGGCAAATCGGTTATTGAACGAGCCAACTCCAACAGGTTAAAAGTCCCGATAATATTGGTTTCGATAAAATCCGAGGGACCGATTATAGAACGGTCAACATGAGATTCCGCCGCGAGATGCACCAACCCGGTTGGTTTGTATTTATCGTTTAAATCATTAAGTTTTTTATAATCACTTATATTGACCCGTTCAAAGATGTAATTGGTAGAATTATGAATTTTTAATAAAGAAACAAGGTTACCGGCATAAGTCAGGCAATCGACATTGATAAAGAGATAGTCCGGGTATTTATGAACCATATAAAGCAGAAAATTGGCTCCAATAAATCCGGCCCCGCCCGTTACTATAATCCGCTGTTTGAATTTAGATAAATCAGTCATATAAAAGTATATTTAAGGCGAATATTGATTTTGCACAACAGGAAAGTTGATAAGATAAGATAAATTAAATTCTTATTATGA
>CAYPUP010000285.1:2320-3545 GCA_964413795.1 uncultured Ignavibacteriales bacterium | reverse complement strand
CCATGTCATCAATTGATATATATATGATCCTTTATAACATGGCCAAAATTGACCCTAAAAATCCGCGTCGAAACGATCGGGATCGCATTATTATCTCTCATGGACATACTTCACCGGGTGTTTATTCCGCTCTGGCTGCCTGCGGTTTTTTTAATATCAATGACTGCCTCTATGGCTTTCGCAAAGCCGGTTCCCCTTTTGAAGGGCATGTCGAGCAGACAGTCCCTGGTGTGGAATGGGATACCGGTAATCTGGGTCAGGGTTTATCTGTTGGCGTGGGAAAAGCGATCTATGCGAAGCTATCAGGGCTAAATTTTAAAACCTATGTTGTGATGGGGGATGGCGAGCAGCAAAAAGGGCAAATTTCCGAAGCCCGCCGAATGGCCGCAAAATATCGCTTAACAGATCTTATTGCCATAGTCGATTACAACCGTCTTCAGATTTCCGGGATGCTTCGTGATGTTATGCCGCAGGATATAACACGCGATTGGACTTCCGATGGCTGGCAGGTGGTTGAAATTGACGGCCATGATTTTAACCAGATTTATGAAGCTCTCTATCGTGCTACAAAAGGCAATGGGGAACCGGTGATGATTCTGGCCCGGACCACAATGGGCAAAGGGGTCTCTTTCATGGAAAACAAAGAGGGCTACCACGGCGCACCGGTTAAAATGGATATGCTTAATGAAGCTCTCGCTCAGTTAAAAGTCTCAAATAGTGATATAGAATTAATTAAAGAACGCAGAGAGGGCAATCCTCCCGTTTTGCAAAAAAATGAACGGGCTCAGTTTCCATTGGTAAATCCCGGCAATCCGCTTACTTATGCGATCGATGAAAAAGTCGCTAATCGCAATGCCTGGGGAAAGGCTCTCCTTTCTGTTGCCGATGCAAATATGATAATAGATGATTTTGTAATGGCTGTTTTCGACTGCGATCTGGCGGGATCGGTTAAGACAACTGGTTTTGCTGAAAAATATCCTGATAACTTTTTCCAATGTGGAATATCAGAACACCATGTTGCCACCTGCGCAGGATCTTTGGGGGGGGAAGCCGCTCTTTCGATATGGGCCGATTTTGCCGTTTTTGGAATTGATGAAACTTACAACCAGGCTCGTCTGAATGACATCAACCACTCCAATATAAAACTTGTCTGTACTCATTCAGGGGTTCAGGTGGGAGAGGATGGCAAGACCCACCAGTGTATAGACTATTTTGGTTTGCTGAA
>CAYPUP010000285.1:0-2220 GCA_964413795.1 uncultured Ignavibacteriales bacterium | reverse complement strand
CATGATGAGGGCTGTACTGTTTCATTGATTTGTGTCTCAGACTGGTCTGATTTTCATCCCGATGATATCGAGATGTTAGCTTCATATAAACATCTGGTAGTACTGGAAGACCATAATGTCAAAACTGGCTTAGGGGCAGCCTTGGCGGTTGAGCTATATGAGGCAGGAGCCAAGACGACTATGACGAGAATGGGAGTCACTGAATATGCTTCATCAGGTGAACCGGCAGATCTGTTTAAAATGCTCGGTCTTGATGCCGATTCGGTAGTGGAAAAGATAACGAAGATATTGTTGTAGGTCTTGTGTTGAATTATTAGTCTGGCGGCCGAATAGATTTGTATAAGTACCAGATAATGGAAAACATTGGATAATTATGATAGCCGGACACATTACAACTGAATTTACTCATTTAGCCCGCGTGACCCATAGCAATGGTGAAATTCGGTTTTATAATGAAGAGCAGATAAAAAACGAACCCAAATTATACCTGGAAACAATCCTCCAAAGGTATCTTCGCAAACAGGAAGAACTACCCGAATCAGCCTGCTTTGCCGTCCGAAGTACGGTAAAAAACAACAATGCTCGGGGAGTTTTGCTTCCATGGCCAATTGACAGCAATGAGTTATCAAAAATATTATCATTTTCCAAAGTGCAGTTGGTCAATGAGTATCATGCCACGGCTAAAGGTTTATTAGAACTAAAGCCTGAATTATTATTTACTATCAACAAAGGGATACCTGACCCAAAGGGGATAAAGGGGTTGATTGTTATTGATGACCAGTTTGGTGAGACGTTTATTGTCAACGAAGGGGGAGATTATCGCTCTTATGTGACCGAAGCCGGCCATTCCGGATTTTCACCAGCCAGCCAGCTTGAAACCGAGTTGTGGCACTACTTATATGTCGAAAACCGTTTTGTCGAGATTGGACATATCCTCAGCAGAAGTGGATTACCTACTATATATGAATTTCTAACAGAGCATCATGGGACACCACAAGCATCATGGTACACCGAATCAGAATACGCCTGCAGCAGCATTATGGAAATGGCCCTTTCGGAAAAAGATGAAATTGCGGTCGAAGCTCTTGATATTTTTATCGACTGCATGACCTCAGAAGCGGCCAATCTTGCTTTACGGGGGGTGACATCCGGTGGAATCTATCTGGCGGGCAATTTGTCAACGGAATTGACAACTGCTTTGGATAGAGGCTTTTTTATGGAACGTTTCGCCCACCGCGGGGAAGTAATGGATTTCCTTTCAAGAGTTCCGGTTCAGGTGGTGATGGAAAGCCAGACTACGTTGCTTGGCGCCGCAAGCTTTGCCCTGGGGATTTAATAAGTGAAAGATTATATTCTATTTCTCAATGGCAATTATCAGAAAAAAGATTTACTCTTTTATAAAAAACTAATCTCCGGGAAAATTAAAATTGCAGTTGATCGGGGCTATGAATATTTTCGAAAAACAAAAACCTTCCCGGATATTCTGCTGGGTGATTTTGATTCTCTGGTTTTAATCCCCAAAAAACTTCCCTCAAAAACGATCCTTTTGGAATACCCTGAAAATAAGAATTTTACTGACAGCCATTTAGCCTTAAAATATTGTCTGAATAAGAGAGCGAAAAACATTGATATTGTTCAACCTGATATTGGCGAAGTCGATCATTTTCTGGGGAATTTCTTTTTATTGGCTTTGAAAGATATTACAGCTCAAAAAACATATAATCCCAACGTGAGGATCGTAAACCCGAAGTACGAAGTTCGTTTAGTTAATAACAATTCAATAACCATAAATGACTCTGCTGGTGACAGGATTTCCATAATTCCCCTCTCTTCAAAAATTATTCTAACCTGCCAGGGGATGGCCTATGATGATGATAATCTTACGGTTAAACAGGGTGACAGCCGAGCTCTCCGAAATCAAATAAAGTCAAAAAAAGCTAAAGTAAAGATTCAGGGCCGAGGGCTGGTTTATCATAAATTTTAAATGAAATTTGATAATATCCCTTACTACAATCTCTTGACAAGCGAATAGGAATTTCTATATTGGCGGATGTCGTTTAAGACTACTTAAGAGGCAATTTAAAAATGCCGATTCAGTAAATATACTGGGATATAGTCCAATGGTAGGGCACTCGGCTCTGGACCGAGGAATCGGGGTTCGAATCCCTGTATCCCAGCAAATTTATAAGCAGCTCATATTCAATAAGTTAAGGCAACACC
>CAYPUP010000284.1:0-3546 GCA_964413795.1 uncultured Ignavibacteriales bacterium | reverse complement strand
ATACCAACATATGCCGATAATATTTTGATAGGAAATTGGTGTTTAAAAATGAACTATAAGACGTCTTTCAGCGTCTATGAAATAGAAATATTTGAGAGTAAATAACATAATTAATATTATGAATAATTACAGCTATTATAAGCTTAAAATATGCTTCATCGTTTATGTACTCCTGCTAATTCCCCTGGCACAATCGGTCAATGCCCAGTATTATTTTGGTAAAAACAAAGTTCAATACACTCAGTTCGAGTGGCAGGTTATGACCACCGATCATTTTCATATCTATTTTTATGATCTTGAAGAAGAAGTAGCGGGGATTGCGGCTAAATCCGCCGAGGATTCTTATCGAATTCTGGCAGCGAAGTTCAATCATGAAGTAAAAGATAAAATCCCCCTTGTAATTTATTCTTCACCCAATTATTTCACCCAGACCAATATAGTCCCCGGATTACTTCCCGAATCTGTAGCCGGCTTTACTGAATTTATGAAAGGGCGGGTAGTCCTCCCGTTTCACGGGTCATATCATGATTTTGATAATGTCATCCGTCATGAACTGGTGCATGTTTTCACCTATGATAAACTGGATAACGTTTTAAAAAAGCGAAGCCGCCTAAGGACGGGTGGCCCTCCATTGTGGTTCACCGAAGGAATAGCGGAATTCTGGTCCAAAGAGTGGGATACTGATGCTGATATGTTTGTCAAGGATATGGTGATCAACAACCGCTTTTTTACTCTGCCCAATATGTACCAGATATCCGGGACTTACTTCATGTACAAGCTCGGGGAATCGATCTGCTGGTTTATTGACACGAATTATGGCCCCGATAAACTGAATTTGATTTTTGAGAACTGGTATAAAGGATCAACGTTTGAAGAAGTATTAGAAATTACATTGGGAGATAATCTCGAAGAACTCTCCCGCAAGTGGGAGTATTCATTAAAAAAGAAATATTACCCTGAAGTTGACAGCCTCGGTTTACCTGATATGGAATCACAGCGGATTTCCCGCGACGGCTACTCGGTTAAAGGGGTTCCGTTTATGTGGGATGACGGCGATGGTTTGCAGGAATGGGTGATTTATAAAGCCAATCGTCTCGGGTATTCCGGCATTTATATGACTCCGGTCAAAGGACCCAAAAAAAGAAAGATAAAAACGTTACTCAAAGGCGAGAGATCATCCGATTTTGAATCCCTGTATCTTCTCCGTTCAGGTATTGATATCAATGATTCCGGGCTGGTCGTTTTTTCTTCGAAATCAAAAGAGAACGATGTTATTTATCTATACGATCTGCATAAAGAAGAGGTTGTTACCCGTTTTGAACTTTATGATTTGGCAGCGGTAAGATCGCCGAGATTCTCTTTTGATGGCAGCAAGCTTACCTTCTCCGGTGTACGGAAATCCGGGTTTTCCGATCTGTTTATTCTTGATATAAAGACAGGTGATTATAATCCGCTGACCGATGATTTTTATTATGACATTGACCCGGTTTTTTCTCCCGATGGATCGAAAATCGTATTTGCATCGGACAGAAATGCTGATGGCTTTTCTGGTTACAAAAATTTATATCAAATCGATTTGAATACATCGGAAATAAGACAATTAACTTCCGGTCCTTATGAGGATCAAACACCGGACTTTACTGAGCATGGAATCTATTTTACCTCCGATAGAAACGGCGCTTTTAATATTTATCTGCTTGATAACAATAATGAACTAACCCTGCAATCGACATACGTTACCGGAGCTTTCGATCCCCGATTATCAACTGATGGCACTCATCTGATCTATACCGGTTATCAAAGCATGGGATTTCAGGTTTATCAGATGGAGCTTACAAAAAAACCCCAATCACTCGAACAACCTTCACTGGCGCTCAATACCGATTGGAAGCCTAAAAAGATTTCTTCTGATTACAGCAGTGCCTCCATAAAATATGATGCCGACTATTCTCTCGATATCGCTCAATCCTCTATCGGTTATGATCCTGTCTATGGTTCGTTGGGTGGATTTCAGGTAGCAGCCTCAGATGTCCTCGGTAATAAGGCTTATTACTTTCTGTTAACCAACACGGCTGACACCAAAGATGATTTTTTTGAATCATTTAATGTCGGCGTTACTTATATTAATCGTGAGAAAAGATTAAATTGGGGTGTTGGGGCTTATCATATTTATGATGAATATTTTAATGACTTTGAGGGATATTTCCAGGAGCGTGAAGCCGGTATCATAACTTTGTTGAGCTACCCCTTCTCAAAATTTCACCGTATCGAGTTGACCTCCTTAGCTGCATACAATAAGCGTGATCGTTTGTATGGCTTAAAAGACCGTGAAGCAATTCTTGCTACAAACTATTTAAGCTGGGTCTTTGATAATTCTCTGTGGGATATTTCGGGGCCTATCGAAGGACGCCGGTACAATTTTACGGTTGGTATAACCACTAAGCTGGAAGGGATGAGAAATTTCAACCGGATTGCTCTGGTTGATATACGACATTATTTCCGTTTGGGGCGTTATTCAGCTTTTGCCAATCGACTCTTTGGTTATTCTTCAGCGGGACTGGAACCGCAGCGGATTTATTTTGGGGGAAGCTGGTCTTTCCGCGGATACGAACGCCAGCATTTTTATACTCGAAAAGTTCTGTTTGCTTCCAATGAACTCCGCTTTCCGTTGATTGATAACCTATATATTGGATTTCCTTTTGGCGGGTTGGGTTTCAGCAGTATCAGAGGGGCTCTCTTTTTTGATACCGGCTCAGCCTGGGATGATGAGTTTGATGGTTTTATTGGCTCGATGGGTGCCGGGTTCAGAGTTGCTCTTGGGTATTTGGTTTTATTGCGCTTTGATTTTACCCGTACGACCGATTTTCATACCATCAGCCCCAACACCGAATTTGATTTCTTTTTTGGATGGAATTTCTAATGAAAGTAACAAAGTTACATTTTTTTTATATTCTTATGATTGCCTGCTGTCTGGTTATCTCAAGCTGTACGGCTAATTTCAAACTACTACAAGAAGAAAAACTATCTCCAGGCCCCTGGCCGTATTATCATGGAGATATATCAGCTCAGGGAGTAGTATCTCAGGAGAAATTTAACGGCCAGATCGACATTATATGGGAAAAGAAACTCAGAGGTAAACCGGCCGGCCCTCTGACAATGTATGATGATTTGATTATTTATCCTTCGGCTAAGAGGAAAATCATAATAATTGATAAGTATGATGGAAAAAACAGGGGAAAAATCAAAACCAAAGGAAATCCTCAAACGGGAATGATTATTGGGGATAGCCTTGGATTCTGGTCATTATCCCCTAAGAAAAACAGAATTTATTGCTATAATCTCCAAAATGGCAAAATTGTCTGGGATCGCTATATTAAGGATGCTCCCGGCAGTCCGATATTAGTAGGAAAGCGCCTATTTGTCTTCTCCGGTGATGGGATTTTAGAGTCCTCTGATCCGGAAACAGGCCGGGTTAACTGGTCTTATGAAGCCGAAGAACGCTTTTTAACCCCTGCTGCTTACGGACATGGCCGGGTTTATCAGGGT
>CAYPUP010000283.1:0-3549 GCA_964413795.1 uncultured Ignavibacteriales bacterium | reverse complement strand
TTACAGCTATACTTCTTTAGTGAATTATGAACCACCTACAATTACCGTACCTGAGTATATAAATGTTAGTAATGGAAAATTTAATATACTAATGTCAAATGCAACTGTATTGGCTACTATTTTAAGTAATGCATAATATGTATTAGTAAAGTTGAGTCAGGTGGTCTGCCCTCCTAACACACAATTAAACTATTTGTTGGTGCACGGGGACGTATGCCAACCACGAAATAACATTCTCTTTTCACTTATATATTATACGACAGCTTTGATCCATTACAATAACATTACAAATAATATCAATAAAAATAAATAAGATATGGCGTGAACATCTTCTATGTCTTTTATTAGGTTATGCGAAGTATTAGAATTCCATATTCCTACCCGGTACGGATTGCCCATGTTCTGGCGATATTATCTTTCCTCGGTTTGATTATAACCGGATTAAGATTAGCCTGGCTGAAAGAAGATCAATACTCCGAAGAAGTATTTGAATTAGTTGGTGCTCTTACTCCCACAGGCAATATTTACCAGCTTCATATTTTATCCGGAATTCTTTTAATAGCAACGGCAATATTTTATTTGGTTTATATTTTTATGACAAGGGAGAGCCGGCGTCTTTTTGATCTGTTCAGTTTCAGGCAGTATTCGTCTGTCAAAAAAATAATCTACCTCTTATCTTTTTGTGTGAGCCTCGTTTCCATTTTTACCGGGTATACTATTTACAGCGGATTATATGTCGGTTCTGACGGCTACCTTTTTAACAGCTTCCTGCATCACTGGTGTTTCAGGTTGTTAGCGATATTTATTATACTTCATTTCATTGAAACACTTGTCAGTAAGAAGACAGCGATGGGGGAGATATTTTTACAAAAGTTAGAAGAAAATCTCATAAACATAAAAGCTATTATTATAGCCGCGATAATTTCTTTAGTTGTTATGATAATTGTGATTCAGTTATCCAATACAACTGATATTTTATATTGTGTAGAGCAAAACCGTTCTGCCATAGTCAATGGCTATGAAAATGACATAGAATGGTATGGTGTTGATTCTCTGCAGGTAAGAACTTTTGGGGGAGTAAATTTCCAATCAAGCGTGGCTGAAGCGACCATAAAGACTTTTCATAATAAACAAAGAATATATTTTTTAATAAAATGGTCTGATCCCACGCAATCTTATAACCGTCAATTAATTAAAACAGATTCAGGCTGGGTCAGGGAAGTCTCTCAATATAAAAATATTTACGGCGAAAATATTTATTCAGAGGATAAGCTTGGTTTGTATTTCAGCCGCAAAGATAACTGCGCCTCGACCTGCCATATCGGTTCCTGCAATAATCTGGGGTTGCATTACACTGACAATGATACGGCTGATATTTGGGAGTGGATGGCGGTCAGCACCAACCCGGCAGACGAGGCTGACGACCGCTGGTGGGGAGGATTTGACAATGACATTTATGGGGGACAGCATTTTGAGAACAAAGCCTCAGGGGGCTACAAATCAAATCTTAACGATGATTGGCATCAGCCATATTTTTTACCCATCAATTATTTATCCAGAAATTGGATCTGGTATGGCTCAAACAGCTATGCAGCATACAATGACAAAGCTGATTCTTTTTCCATTGGCTATCGTGTTCCATCGGTTTTAGTTGCACCCACTTTAGGCGATCGGGGCGATGTGACCGCCAGTGGTAGGTGGCGCAATGGCTACTGGACGGTAGAGTTGTCTCGAAAAATCTCAACTGGTTCGGATTATGATACCCGGTTCAGAGGGGAATTGTATTTAGGCATTGCTCTGTTTGATAATGCAGATATTAAGCATACCTATCATCTAAAACCGATAAAACTGGTGATAGAATAAAATTTATCAGCTGTATATTTTCACTAACCACTTATGAATCGGCGACATTTCTTCCCATTTTTTAAAACAGAAATCGAGTAGTTTTTTGGAGTGAATAACTTTGGGGAGCGGCATTTCTTCGTAGGCATAGAAGCCGTTATACCGCAAATATTGGGCATTTTTATGTTCCGGATCAAACCCCCGCGGGACACGCTTGTAATGATCGCCCCCCAATAAGTATTTTTTGTACTTAAAAACTTTATTAACGGCTTTGGAAAATTCCGCCCCTTTTTTATCATCAATAAGAGCTGACCTGTAAATGCTTAACATCGTAGGATCAGGTTTATATATACCGGCGGCGATAAATATTTTTGTCGATTCCAGATGAAAATAATAACCCGAACCGGAAAATTTTTTATTTTTTCCTTCCCAGAAATAAATGCCAAGATTGGTTTTATATGGTCTCTTGTCTTTACTGAAACGAGTATCCCTGAAAATCCTGAAAATTGATTTATCAATTCTGGGATCGGCTATAATTTTTGGAGAGATATTTATTAATCTGTCTCCCATCGCCACCACGAATTGTCTGGCTGGATTTAAAACATAATTATCGTAGTCTTTACGGTGTTCTTCAAACCAGTGCTTATTGTTGTTTTCTTCCAGGTCAGTAAAGTATTTTACACATTCCACTGGAAAACCATTAAAGGTGTTGTTATCCGTCATACTAATCCTTACAAAATATATTTCCGCATGATAGGTCTTGTTTTAGAAAATCGCGCTGCTTCTTTAAAGCCGGCTTTACTGTATATTTGAATAACACCGGTCCAGACAAATGGATCCGGCAAGGGAGCATCTTTAGCTGTCAGATCATATGGATAGGCTTCAACAATATTTGCTTTTTGAGTTTTTGCATATTTAACTGCAGCCTTTACGAGATCAACGGCGATGTTTTGTTTACGGTAATCTTTGGCTATAAACAGACAACTGATCGACCAAACCGGCTTGTCATCAATTGGCCGCAACGTTCTGGCCATAGCTAATCGTGGAAAATATTCTCTTGGTTCTATCGAACACCATCCAATTGGTTCTGTTTTATGATAAGCCATCACACCTGGAACTCTTCCATTTTTAATTATATCTTTCATAGCCTTTTTATTTTGGTCTCCCTTTTGGAAATCGAATTGAGCTTTTAGCAATCGCCAGGTCATGCACCAACAGCCGCCACAGGCACCACGCTGTCCGAATAGCCTCTCAAAATCAACCCATCTATCGGGAGTTACGGGTTTATAATTTAATTCACTTTTCTTTATCTTAGTCAATCAGATACCTCTACTTGATGATTTCACATTTACAGACTTAGTCTGTTATATTTCTTCAGTCAGTTCAACAAAGCGCTTATAAGGAATAGCCAGATGGCTTTCAGCATGAGATGCACCGTTGGCCATACTTATCATCGATACTTTAGCGGCAGTTTCTTCATCCGGGGCTTCATAAATATCGACAAAGTCGTATTTTCCCAAAAAGGCATAATGACCGATAAACTTTACTTCCGGACATTTTTCCTTAACCTGCTCCAGCCAGTTGCGTCCCAGTTTGGCTCTTTTTTTCACTTTCGAGCTGACCTCGGGTCCCAACTTGGTAAATAAAAAGAAAGTTTTCATTACGGTAACTCCTTATTTTGATTCTGACCTGATATTAACAATATAA
>CAYPUP010000282.1:0-3557 GCA_964413795.1 uncultured Ignavibacteriales bacterium | reverse complement strand
TTGTATAATTTCAATAGAGGTTAAATTCCAGGAAAGAGATATTTATTGATTAAAATAGGCTGATTATGGCTTAATTCGATTATTACTATAATTGATATTACAAATTACAGGCGGTTTTAATTGTCAGGATTCAAATAGAGAAGAAACTCGGGTTGATAACCCGGCTATAATTTTTGAAGTGCATTTTGGACACTTTTTCAAGAATTTCAATTCCGAATTTGTCAACCAACTGCTGCCCAGCTTTATCTACCAAAGAGGATGCCCCCCTGGGAATATTTGATTTATATTTTTCAGATAATTTGTTTACTTCCCTGATAAATGCCGCTCTGGCCAGGATTGATGCTGCTGCCACCTGGATTATTTCTTCCCCTCTGAAGCGCTGCTGTAATTCAATTTTACAACCCTTTAGATGAAGGGCGTTTTCTATCAATTCCGGCTTACCGAACTGATCCACTACGATCCTGTCAGCCTTGTTTTCAATTAAAACTCCAGTAATAGCTTCAGCGTGGCCATCAGCCAGAAGTTTGTTCAGATTTTTAATCTTTTTGTAGCGCCGGTTATAGGTCTCAGGATCAATGACAACAATACAATGAGGATATGAGAACCTGATTCTTTCATCAATCTCTATCAGGCGGTTATCAGAGATTTTCTTTCCGTCTTTGACACCATGAGCAGCCAGCTTTTCTCTATCATTATCTGAGGCTAAAAAAGCAGCAATAACCAATGGACCAAAAAAATCACCTTTGCCCGATTCATCTACTCCAATGACACGATAATTACCTGTCATGATTTAATTGGCGCGTTCCAGATACTCCCCGGTGCGGGTATCAACCTTTACCTTGTCCCCCTCTTTAATGAAAGGAGGCACTTTTACTTCCAGTCCGGTTTGTAATGTAGCTGGTTTGGTTATATTGGATACGGTATCCCCTTTGATAGCCGGTTCGGTCGATACTACATCCAGAATTACCGATGAAGGGAGATCAACGGATAATGCTTCTCCATCAAGAAATAGAACCCTATATTCGGTATTTTCCAAGAGATACCATTTGGCATCCCCCAGTTTATCAACCGGGATGGAAACCTGATCGAATGTTGTAGAATCCATAAATGAAAATTCACCTTCATTTTCATAAAGGTACTGCATTTTGCGATCTTCCATATCGGGCGTCCTGAATGAATCATTTGATCCAAAAACTTTTTCAACCACAGCACCGGTTTTAATATGCTTTAACTTGGTGCGTATATTTGCCTTTCCGCGGCCCATTTTGAAGTGCTGGAATTCAATTACATAATAAGGCTGGTCATCAACTATTATTCTTAAGCCTTTTCTAAAATCAGAACATGAAAACATATAATCCTCCTGAAATAATGGGCACAAATATAATATAAAATTAAAAATACTAAAGGTATTTTTTCATGAATTATGATATTGGAGCGACTTGGGACATTTTTTTTGAGTCAGAATACGGAAATGCCTTATTACAGGGTAAAATAATGCAGAATATTGTCCCTTTACCCAGCTCGGATTCAACCATTACCCTTCCTGAATGCATATTAATAATTTTCCCGGCCAAAGGAAGCCCGAGACCGCACCCTGAGGGGCGGGACGAATAAAAGGGAGTAAATATCTTCTCAAGATTATCAGGTTTGATTCCACAGCCAAAATCCTGAATTTTGATACTTATTTCATTATTTGCTGATTCCAGGAAAATATTGACTGTTCCCTGCCCTGATTCATAAGAATTGATTGAATTATCAATTATATTTGTCAGAGCCTGTTTAAACAAAAGTCCATCCAGATCAACAGAAACTAAAGGTTGATTCGAAACTTCAAAGGTTATCTTTTCACAATTACCCCGAACCTGCATACTTTCGACCACATCCCTGATCAAATCATTGATAATCAAAGTTTCACAATTTAGCTGCAACGGCTTTGAAAAATGCAGAAATCTTTCAACCAAATCCTGAGCCTCACGGGATTCATTTATCAGAGCTTCAATGCTATCATCCTCAAAACCTTTTTTTTCTGATCTTCTTTTCAAAAGAGTCAAATATCCGGACATAGCTCCCATCGAATTTCGTAGCTGATGCGCCAACCCCCCGGTCATTTCCCCAAGCGTCGCCAATTTTTGCCGGTTTTCGAGTTCTTTTCTTAACTGGGTAATTTCAGAGAGATCATTCATCAGAACTGCAACTCCGATTGATTCTTTTTTTGAATCGGTTATGTTTGAGGTAGCAATGCCGAGTAATAGCTTTCTATTATCGTTCGATACAAATTCAAGCTCCCGGTAATTTTGATTTTCTTTATTTAATATACTTTCAGTAATTATGGTCGAAAGACTATTATCATTCGTAAATATCTCACTACATGTTCTTCCTATTACGCTCTCGTCATTTATATTTAAAATTGTTTGAGCTGAATTATTTAGTGTTTTAATTATTCCCTCATTATCCACAGTTATAATTCCGGAATTAATCGAAGCTAACAGATAGTCATTGAATTGTTCCAGTGAATCCGCTTTATGCGTAATCTCTGCATTAAGTTTTAAAAGCTGGCGCTCTTTTTCACGAAGTTCACTAATGACCGAACTATATTCAGCCACTATGGCATCAGCATCATCGAAAGATATTTCTAATTCTCGGCCAGCCTGTTTTGCCTTGTTTTTAATTCTCCTGAATGGTGAGAAGATAGAACGTGACAGGAAGAGATAAATAATAGCCATAATTATAGATGCAATTATTCCGGTTACAAATATCAGCCACTGGCTGTCATCAAAAAAGGCAAGTTCATGATTATCCCCGGAGAGAACCAGAAGATAGCGTCCGCTTTTAGTAGTTATTGGATTAACATAATAATATTCGCTTTCAATGCCTCGTGTTACCGTTGTAAAATTTGAAGTTAAAAGTTTCCCGGCCATTTCCGGAATTAAATTAGACGGAAGCTTAGATGCAATAGTGGCAAACCACAATCTTTTTGCTTCAATCGAAGAATTCTCCGGCTGGGTTGGAAATAGGAATACCGATCTTAGCTGATAATCCTGTTTGAATCCCCTTTCCTGCTCCTCAGAAAGATTAGTTATATTTATATCCTCGATAATTCTGTTAATCGCCAAAGCGGCGATGTTAAAATGGTCGGTTAATGCCTGGCGTTTTACTTCTTTAGCTTTAAAGATAATATAATTGGAAGTAAAATTAATAAACAGCAGAATGAATATAATAGCTAATAGACCGAGATGAACTTTCGACTCAAATTGATTTCCCTTGATAAATTTAAACATAATAGTTTGAAGAGTATCAGATTAAAACTTACATTGCCAGCCCAACAACATAACCAAGATAGAAATTGATAATATTATCCCCGTATATAATAGCCAGAAAGGCGGCTATGGCCAGGAACGGCCCGAATGGAATCACTCTCTCCCGGCGGAATTTTTCTGAGATAAACAGAATAATAACAGAGATAAACAATCCAATCACAGCCGAAGATAAAAAAATCAGGAGAACTTTTTGCCAGCCCAGGAAGGCGCCCAACATGCCGGCCATTTTAATATCCCCTC
>CAYPUP010000281.1:0-3568 GCA_964413795.1 uncultured Ignavibacteriales bacterium | reverse complement strand
CAGAAGGATCGGAATATGCTTGATTTCAGCTTCTGTTTTAACTTCTGTATTACTCAAATCTGCCTAATCCCAGAAAAATTACATATTTTTTAACCCTATTTCCCTAAGAAAATGGAAATCAGGGTATATCAATAGTTATCGGCAGATTTGGACAGGATTTTAAAAAATAAGCCCTCCTGTCATATATGACAGAAGGGCTCAGCAGGAGGGTATGTAAAAAGGTCAAATGTTCTTATTTAGGCACCATAATTTTTAATTGTCACTAAAACCGAATTTAACGATGAAGTTATATCATTTAAAATCTTAGAATATCTCTTTAACAGTTCTGAGTACTGCCAGCGCATCTGGAAAGCCTGCTCCGGGAAATCAAACATCTCAAGCAGAGTGGCCTTGTAGGTTTCATCGATATATCTGATTACATAGTAGGGGTATTCGGGGATATTGGCGTCTTCGACTTCCCCTTTACTTATCCGGTTGCGGTAGACTTCTATTTTTTCCAGTAAAACCGTACCAAAACACCAGGGAGTCATGATAATACCGAGATTGGCTCCATCGGTATAAAAACGGATAATGGTTTTGAGCAATAGATCAACAATTACCCCTCTGGCCCGGTAATATGAGAGGGTCTCAACATTTTCTGAAGGGGTAGTAAAGAGTTTTTCATTCAGGCGGGAACGTTCAGCACTTGCTTTGGCGTAGGTCATTTCAAGAAACTGGTAATAATCATCAAAATAGACTTTGGACTTCTCTGATAGTGACATTATGAAGTACCCTTTGCTATCTTTGAGTACTTTGGGTTCTTTTGATGCGGCCAGTCGCTCGTCTGAAAATCCTCTATGGTATCTACCCTCGATCATGCTGCCTCCTAATGTCGTTATTCATGAGAACCCTTAATGCAGAGGCTGTGCCCGATTATGAATAAGAGGAACAATGGAGCATTAACTTTATATTATGTTGTTATGATTGAAGAGGATATATACCTTAAAAGGGGCAAATTTCACAAAAATAAAAGAGGCTGCATTGGTAGCAAAAATGTGCATAAATGTAAAGAAAAGGTCTGTTTATGAATTAAAATGCAGAGTTATTATATAAATAAAACAGATGCGACAAAGCCGCCTATTTTGTCAGCCCCCTTGTTGAACGTTTGATAAAGTCGAGAATTACCTGAACTTCATAAATAATCTCTACCTCGGCATTTATCTTTTCAACTGCCTGGGTTGTGTTCAATCCGCTAAAGAATAATAATTTGTAGGTCTGTTCCAGCTTTCTGATAACCTCTTTATCAAAACCGCGTCTTTTAAGTCCGATAGCATTAAGCCCGACTGTTTTAAGCGGGTAGCCACCGACCATCGCATAAGGGCAAATATCCTGCGGAACGCGGAAGCCACCGCCAATCATGGCATGAGCCCCGATTTTTACAAACTGATGAACCGGAACCACCCCACCGATTATAACAAAATCATCAATTTCAATATGTCCGGCCAGATTAACCGAGTTGGCTAAAATAACATTATCGCCGATAACACAATCATGAGCGATATGGGCATAAGCCATGATAAAGCAGTTTTTACCAATGGAAGATGTGCCATGAGCAGCTGTTCCCCTATTTACCGTAGTATACTCCCTGAGAACCGAATTATCACCGATCGTGGCATAGGTTTTCTCTCCGCCGAATTTCAGATCCTGCGGTTTGGTGGCGATAACCGCTCCATGAGCGATTGTAACATTTTTGCCAATCTTTGCCCCATTGGCAATCAATACCGAAGAGGCAATTGATGTTCCTTCGCCGATTATAACATCATCTTCAATTATAGTATAAGGACCGACAGTTACATTTTCGGCTAATTCCGCTTTGGGGGAAACTATTGCCGTAGCGTGGATATTTTTCATCGTTTAATCACCATAGCCATAAAGTCCGCTTCAGCCACCAGACCATCCTCAACATAAGCCTTACCGGCCATCTTGCAGATATTTCTTCGGAATGATCCCATTGTCAATTCAAACCGCAACTGATCACCGGGCGTGACCGGTTTACGGAAACGGGCGTTGTCTATACCCATAAAGTACACCACATATTTTTCAGGTTCATCGATAGCATTTAGCATCAACACCCCCCCGGCTTGAGCCATCGCTTCCAAAACAAGCACTCCCGGCATAATCGGATGACCGGGGAAATGCCCCTGGAAAAAAGGTTCGTTGATAGTGACATTTTTAATCGCTGTCACTTTTTCACCAGGGACCAGATCCAGAATTCTGTCGATTAATAAAAATGGATATCGGTGGGGCATTATTTTCTGGATAGCATCGATATCAAACAAAACGGTTGATTTTTTGCTGCTGAATTTACCGGCGATTTTTTTCTTTTTATAGAGATCGCGCATTTTGCGGGCCAGAGCAACATTGGCTTTGTGCCCCGAACGAGCTGCGAGAACATGCCCCTTGAAGGGAACGCCGATCAAAAATAAATCACCAAGAAGATCTAATGCTTTATGCCGCACCGGTTCATTGTAAAACCGCAGTGGGATATCATTGATAATCCCGGTCTTGCCGACAAAGGCTTTCTCTTTTAAATTGAGGGCTTTCCGGATACGATCAACTTCGATTTGCCCAAGATCGGAATCATAAATAACAACGGCATTATCAAGTCCGCCCCCTTTGATCAGGCCGGCGGCCTTTAATTTCTCGACTTCCGAGAGGAAGCAAAATGTTCGAGCGGGGGCGAATTCATCAACAAATTCTTTTTCCAAATCAACCAGCGATGTGTATTGAGTTCCCAGTGCCGGGCTTTTGTAATCGATCATAAAGGTAATCCGAAGGTCATCCGAGGGAGCCACGACCAGATCGACTCCCCGCTCTGGTTCACTGTAAGCCATCGGAGTATCTATTTCGAGATAGACCTTGTCGGCATCCTGATCTTGAATCCCGGCCTCGAGTAGCTTATCAACATACGGTTTAGCCGAGCCATCTCCTATGGGAGGTTCGTTGTTATCCAGCGCGACAATCATATTGTCCAGTTGCAGTCCGGCAAAGGCCGCCAGAACATGTTCCACCGTGTAAACTTTGGCTTCGCCGTCCTGAAGAGTGGTGCCACGGGCGAGATCGACCACATGATCGATATCGGCGATTACCGAGGGGTTTCCTTCGAGGTCAGTGCGTACGAACAGGATACCGGTATCCGGTTCAGCCGGTTTGAAGGTCATATTGCAGTTGTTGCCAGTATGGAGTCCGATCCCTGACATTGAAATTGCAGTTTTTACAGTCCGTTGTTTTTGGTACATAATCTCATTTTAAATAAAGTTAATTTGAGCCGATTATATGCATTCTTGGGCAAGGATTCAAGTGATTTTTGTGGGGGGGTTATTTATCGGGTAATATAGTGTCAGGTCACACTTATGGCAAGCCATAAGCAAGACCTGACACAACAATAAATGGGTGATGATGCCAAATACATGACATAAATATATGGAAATAAATTGGTTTACTTAAATCAATAATCTATTAAATTGTATATTATACTTTAACTAATTGGGGAAATATAATATCCCCCCGTTCTGTCAGGTCTTGTTCG
>CAYPUP010000280.1:0-3632 GCA_964413795.1 uncultured Ignavibacteriales bacterium | reverse complement strand
ATTGACCCTCTGAAGCTGTTCTTGAAGATCCAGAATAACGGCTGGAATGGCATCGGCGTACTTCCTGATCTCGGCCCGTTTCTTCTCTACGGTCCTGATCAGTTCGGCCATGTAGGCAGCCTGCTGACCTGCCGTCTTGTTTGACAGGCTGCTTGAGCCGGGAATCTGCAATTGAATAGGAATGACCGGCTGAGGGTTGATTTGTTGGCTGGAGTTAGGCGATAATTTCAAACCGGATGCATCAATCGGATTATTGAAACCGGATGCATCAATCGGATTATTGAACGCATTGATCTGCATAATCAGCGCGGTGATATCATCGACCAGTGTGGATGGATTATTTGCCGGTTGAAGGGAAAGCTGGTTCTGCAGTCCACGGATATTTTGCAACAGAATAGCCAGGTAATCGTTCATGCTCAAATACGTGTTCAATGTCTTTTGAGCGGTATTGAGCTTGGCTCCCAGGATAGTCGCATTATTGCGTTTCTGGAAATCTAATAACATCTGCTCCGCTTCTTTCAAGGAGCCATCGGCCTTGGTCAACTGTGTTTCGAAAAATTTTTCCTGGCTAACCGTTCGGCCAAATAGATGGTTGATATATTTCACATAAATATCGGCAAAGTGGTTCGCTATTTCGGTGACAACACGCGGGTTGCTGTTGGTCACGGATATTTTCAATGTCGAAATATCTCTACCAAAAGTCACCTTGATTTTTCTCTTGAAGAGCGAAAGATGACGCTCCTCGGGTTTCAGATCATTTCTCACGTCCTTAAACACCAGATCAAGTATCATATCGCTGTTTGCCAGCTCTATCGCCGTTTTACCGGAGAAATGCGAGAAGTCCTTTTCTTCTAAATTCTGAATGTTTGGTGAAAACTGGAACTGGTATAAGGGCTTTGTAATCATCACGATCGATGTTGCACTATAAGAGGGCGGCAGCAAGGAAGTTGTAATAGCAGCCAACGCGCCAACGATCAACGTGATGCCAAGGATGATCCACTTGCGGCAAAGCAATATGTCGATGTAAATGCGAAGATCGATATCGCCTTCGGAGTCCGTAAAGCTTTCTGAAGTATTATTGTTTTTCATGGGATTTCTCTATCAAAGCGAGACCTTTTTGGAAATGATGTAGGTTGAAAAATATGGACACCAAAGTTTACAATGATCGATAAACGGAGGTGTCGGAATGGAAAGGGTACCATACAGCAAGTACGAGACCTTTGCACAACCTCTGTTTCCCCCGCTTTTTTTGCTATTCCCTTTTCCAAATTCATAAATATGTTCAATAAATACTAATTTATTACTTTTTTATATTGACATTCATCATTTTTCAGGGTATCCTCTCATAAAAATCCAACGGGAGGATAATCATGGGATTTAAACTACTACCGGCTTCAGCCGGTAGTAGTTTAAATGAGAAATATCTCGATGTTTCTTGGGCAAACTGAATTTCTAATGATCAAAAGGCGGCTTATAGGCGATAACTACATAATCCTGTGGGCCATAGAAACATCTGTTAAAGCGATTTGTCAATTCGGAAGGTACGTCCTTGATCATCTCCTTGTCCTCACATGGATTAACATAATGAATGGTAACATCTATCAAACCTTCCGTTTCAAAAGCAAATTTGATTAGCTGGGCAGGGAGTGGTTTCTTATGTGTTGGATCTAAGTAAAAAGAATAGGTACTTACAGTTACATTTTCAGGATTTGGTGTTTCAATGATAAACACACCTCCTGGTTTCAAAACTCGTATGACATGTTTTAATAAAAGTAGAATATCATTAAAAGGTAAATGCTCTATTACATGAAAACATGTGACCCCACCGAGGCATTCGGTGGGTAATTTTTTCAGGTATTCAATAGCATTTTCTTGCTGAACATCCAATCCGTTCAACTTGCATCGTTCAACCATTTCCCTATTCATATCGACGCCACTGCATGTAAAGCCGTTTTCCTTTAACAGCTCCAGCCATTCACCTCTTCCACACCCCAAATCTAATATTGGTGCGTTTTTTGTTTCAGATATTGACTTATCTATAATGGACAGGAATTGATTTTGTCTACTTTTAACCTCTTGTTTTGTGCCTCTAAAAAAATCCTCAAAGTGACCGTAGGATGATGATAATATCGCATCCATATTTTGATTTATTTCTATTGGCATGTCTTCATAATTATTGATAGAAATATTTTTTTTACCACTCGTTAAATCGTTTACTATCAGATCAAGCCCGGAATATTTTGTTTTGAGATAAGATAATTCCAATCTTTCCTGTTTGATGTTTTCTCTGGTTTCAGCACTCAACTCTTTGATATATCTTCTGGTTTCAGCACTCAACTCTTTGATATATCCAATCATTTCATAGCGTATTTTATCGGTTATATTATAAAGATGACTTATTTCCTCATTTAATTTATCAGTTATATGATTAAGCCTTATTAAATCATTTGAAATATTTTCATTGCGGCTAATAAGTTTCACGATCGTCATATTTTGATCTTGCATTAGATTTTGGTTTATTCTTAGTTCTTTTAAAAAAAATTTACAAAGATATAACATAGCGTTATTAAAGCTTTTTTGAGGAAAAGAAACGATTTTCAAAATGTGATTAATGATCTTATCAATTGGCTTTGTGACCCAAATTTTATGTTTTAATGATTTATACCTCTTAGTTAAGCAATCCTCTGCATTTGCATTTTTATCTGCTATCTCAACTTGTAAACATGCTTCTTCCCAGTCAGTCTCTTTTTTCATGCTCACTTCAATTTCTTTTTCCATATCACGAATCGCCAAACTCACACATTTCTTTATTTGACTCCACTTTGCGAATCTCTACTTTCAATGGAAGTGCTGCAACACCCAGGAAATAAAATGAATTATTGGGAATAACCTGAAAAGATAGACACTGGTCCCACCAATCATAATTTTCTCTCAGATGATCAGCTCCAGAATGAACCGCGACACATAAGGAATAAGATCCGTAGCCAAGATTGAGATCTAATGTAAAGCAAACATCAATCTGTTCTCCGTCTTGAAAATTTTCTTCATCTTTACCTAAATAAAAAGTGTTCGTTCCAAAAATATCACAGCCCAATCGGTCACGTATCAGGATACCGACCGTTGGGTTTTCCATGGCCTCTCTGAATTTAACCTGGCATCGGATAAGGACCTTATCTCCTACCTGAAACGCCCTGGCGCTTCTTCCCTTCATATCAAAAAGGTCCAAGTCATCGATATAAGCCTTCTTGTTACCCGATCGGGTGACCGTTCTTCCGAGCTTATTCTCAACTTGTCGGATTTCATAGTCTTTGTTTTGCTTTGCAATCATCGCATTATAATAATCGAGTACGACATCCGGGTCTCCATCTTTTATTATCATTCCACCATCAATGAGCAACGCCCGATCGCAAATTGTTTTAATAGCACCGGGTGCATGGGATACAAAAAGAAGCGATGTTCCTTTTTTTTTGAAATCTCGAATTCTATTAATGCATTTATGAGAAAAATAGGCATCTCCCACGGCAAACGCTTCGTCGATGATAAGAAGATCGGGCCGTTCCGCGGTAGACGAACTGAAAGCAAGGCGCATCTCCATACCGGTTGAATAAACTCTCATGGGCTGATCAAAATAA
>CAYPUP010000279.1:0-3658 GCA_964413795.1 uncultured Ignavibacteriales bacterium | reverse complement strand
CTCATCATTTTTATTTTTATTTATTATTAAGTTTCACCCCAGTACACCCTGATATGCTTCGCTACGGGGTTACGGGGCGGGCAAGGTTGTTTATGGTATTCAAACCCATCAGTTAGAATAAGGACATTTCGGGCATAGGCTTAGGTCATTGGAATTTGCCTTAACGGAAAAAGTACCCCCTTTCTCAACTTTTATACCTGACCCAGCTACACCTTTCATCGTTTTATAATGAATTTTACGGAAGTTACATTTTTACTACTGTTAAATGTAGCAAAATAAACACCGGGCTTCCAACTGCTGATATCAATATTCACACTCTTGCTACCGGCGGGAATAGTTATTTTATTTGTTTTAATGCCATAGATATTTACAATTTTAACATCACTGTTGCTCGATGATTCTTCATCTAGGGCAAGGGTAAGCTCGCTACTGGCAGGATTAGGAAAAATACGGAACCCACGCATTGGGTTTTTATTGATTTCGTCAAGGCCCACAATGGTATCACATCCTGCTTCCAAACAGCCTACACTGTCCATTTTCATTACCCAAATATCAACGGTTCCAGTGTCTGGAGTTACTGGAATAACAACGCCGCACCCAATCAATCCATTATCAGCAGTTTGCTTCACATCCATCAAATTGTTAAAACTGTTTTTGTTTAACAATAGAGCATACTCTTTATACCAAAGTTGTTCTCCTATACTGTCTACACAAAGAATCCAAGATCTATTCCATGCATCACCATTTTCAAAAACTGTCATGACTCCATTCGTAATGATATTACCATTATTGTTAATATTAATACTTAGCAAAATTCTATCAAAATCAGGTTGGCAATAATTTGAGTCCCATTTTATTTGACCGATGGGACTTATCTCCATAATTTTGTTTACCGCCCAGCGATTGTCTTGTGATTGTTTAGTTCCATAGTTTGTACCAATAATTATATTCCCGTTTTCTGATAATGCAAGCATTACTTTGTTATCATCAATATCAGGATTACCAGGATTAAAACGCCATTCTTCATTTCCAAGGCTGTCTGTTTTAATTATTAATGGATCCATCGAACCACCAGTACTCTCTATTTTGAATTTCACTGCGCCAATGGCATAGCCTCCATCATCTGTCTGCACAACGCTGTGTCCCTGATAATAATATTCATCCTCTCCCCCTATAAACGTTTCCCATAATTTATTACCCATGCTGTCGGTTTCCATTAACCACAGGCTGCTGGGGGTTAGTTTTGGTAGCCTTACTCCGGTGGTGATAAGGTTTCGGTTAAAAGTCTTTTTTATTTGAAAAATAACAAAAGTTGTATCATAAGGCTCAGTTGTCTCACCATAAGTTCTGGTCCAAAGTGTATCAAAGTTATTATCGAGGCACAACATCCAACCACGGTTAAAAACCCAATCCCCTCCGGGAGATATTATGTTTCCAACAGCATAATACTTATTGTTCTCATAATCTATCAATGCGCCGGGATTACCCAGCATGTGATGGCTTATTGTATCACCATAAACTTTTGTGTTTAATTTATTTCCGGCAGAATCAATGGTAACAAAGGCAAGTTGCCAGAAGTAATGATACGTTGAATCATCCGTGATTGTTCCGATAACATATTTATTATTAACCTCCAAAAGCGACAGACCTTTATCATATCCATCAGATAGGTCTATACGTTTATTAAAATACACTTCTTGTTGTGCTGAAAGGCACAACAAGAAATGTAACATAACAGTAAATAAAACAAATCGTTTCATGGTGCTATTGTTTTACAAATTTGTCACTTTGTACGGTTTTACCATCAACAACCAGTTTTAGTACGTAGGTGCCATTCTTCCAACCACGTAAATCAATAATATGTACACCTGATGAATCGAAAAGGCGGAAGGTATTAATATGCACTCCGCCAATGGAAACAACCTCAACTACCACATTAGAAAATTTATTTGCCAATTTGTACTCTAATGTAATATAATCTTTGGCAGGATTGGGGTAGAGTTTGAAGTAACTGCTAACAGGCCAAATAGGAGCATATCGGATTTCAATATTTTCCGTGGATTTATTGGAAGTAGTGTCGGGGAAAATATACGGCTCACGATAAACAAGTCCATCGGTTAACACCAATAAATTTCGGGCATAAGCGTGCAACAGTCCTGAAGTATTATTCATAATAGAATGCATAGTTGCTTTTTCCATACTGTCGATTTCATAGATTGTTCTACCTTCTGTTTTAAGTTGATGTAATTTGCCGAAATATTCTTCAAAAAACTCATGATTACTACTCTCTTCAGAACTTAAATTAAATTCTGATGGTATGCTGTTTAGTGCGTTTAATACGCCAAGGCTATCGCCATTATTAAAATGGCAAAATGCCTGAAAGTAATAGGATAAAGGTGTATGAATATGGGTTAATACCTGCCTGATGCTATCGTTATATGACGTTAAAGCAGAGTCATTCATAAAAACACATGCCAATTCATAAACCGAGTTTGCCTTTTTTCCGGCATAATAAGCCTTTTTGCTTTCCAATGATTTCTTGTGTCCCACAATGGTATCATTTGCATGAATGCTGGCCATTTCAATATCGGATAGAGGATTGCTGCGTGAGTCAAGCGTTGAAAGCACGTTTAATGCTGTTGCCGATTGCGGGTTGGCTGTTAACACCTCTGTAATAATGGAGTTTGGCAGCACATCTTCTTTAACGGCAGCATTTACCATGACTGTGTCACTTAAATACGGTGAAGATGCAAGCAATTGATCGCGTAACCACATTGTTTCGGGTGGAGTGCTGGTGGCCACATCTAATATCAGTGAAGTAGTATTGCCATTATCAACCAAGCTGTTAAGCGAGTCAGCATAAATTTCTTCGCTACTTGTACTGGATGAAATACTTTCAACAATTGTGGATTTGGTATGTCCGGTTAATGTTGAAGGACATGCTGTCGTCTTTTCGTATGTCAGGTTATAAGGATTGTTTTGTTTAATGAAATCAGGAGCCGGGGTAGCATAAACGGGAACTACATACTCGTTAGTTGTGAAAGGATAATGATGCCAGTAAATAATATCGCCACAAAATTCATTGTTCAGGTAATCACTATAAATGTTGCCATTGTTGTTTAAATGACTGAATGTGTTTCCTGCAGGGGCTTCTGGATCGTTAAAGTCAGAACCTTGTTCATCCTTTATTCCATATTGGTCACCTTGTTCACTTGCAGTAACATTAATATCCTGATAGTTATTTTGGTAATCGTTGCATTTTATGGTAAGGCCGGTACCTTCTTTACTTCGGTTTATTCCCTGTGCTTGTGTTGCCCAGAGCAGATTATGGAAACTATTATTGTAAACCAGGTTATCCTCCGGCCCTGAATTGTTTACAACCAAACCAACAGATTTATACCCGTAAGGAAATGCCGGGTTATAATTGGAAGAAAAGGAATTTTCCTCTATCTGATACCCGGTGCAATTGTCCAAATACAAGCCGGAGTAGAGGTCGCCGGGTAAAGCTTCATAAAATAAACTGGCGTTAAACACGCAATTGGTCACGCTCACAAAGGTTGAGGCGCCCAGATAGCACCCGGTGCGGTTTTTGTTAAAATCGGCCTGATCGATGATAATGGGTTTGTTGCTCAGGAAAATATCATAGGAACTAATTCCA
>CAYPUP010000278.1:0-3678 GCA_964413795.1 uncultured Ignavibacteriales bacterium | reverse complement strand
ATGTCTTTTTCTTTATGTCTGAGTTAAAATACTCAAATACACCATGGTGGAGAGGTAGGAATCCAGTAAATATGGATGCATGAGACGCTGTGGTAAAAGGAGCTGCGCTAAAACAATTTCTGAAATTCAAACCTTCTGCGGACAGCTCTTCCATCAGCTGGCTCCTACTCCTTAAATTCTCCCGAATATTTGCGGGTAAATACTTATATTTATCGGGACCAAAACTATCACCCCTGAGGTTATCTAGAGATATCAGAACAACATGATCAATTTTTTTACTCATAATTTTTTAAGAGATTTTTTATCTCATTAGGATCTTGTTTTAAGTCATAAATCTCAATGTAATCAGAATTAAGATGAGTGATAATCTTTTCGGAATTTTTAATCCGTATCGACTTTTTGTTGCATGCCTCGGCAAATTTCCCTCCAGTTGCAACTGTTTGCTCCTCTGGATAGTAAGTCTCAGAATACGCAGGAAGATTTAATTTTTCACCACTAAGTATTGGCAATAAAGAGACCCCATCAAACGATATATTTTTTTGGATGCCGAGTAACTTAAGTGTTGTTGGCATAACATCAACTAATCTAACTTGATCAGGAATATCGCAATTATTAGGAAGTGTTTTATCTTTAATGATGAGTATAACCTTTTGTGTCTGATCATAAAGTAAACATCCATGCCCTAATTCTTCAGGATGTCCGAGTTTCTCACCGCCTTTATCATTGGGGTACAGACCGTCGAGATCTTCTCCGTGATCAGAAAAACAAACGATTGTTGTGTTTTCCAGCACATTCATTTCTTCCATCGTCGTTAGAAACTTACCAAGATAGTGATCCGAGTAGGCGACCTCTTCCTCATACATATTATCCCCTCCAAACTTTTGTGGAGCTTCATATGGCCAATGTGCATCGAAAAAATGGATGAATAAAAAGAATGGGTCAACATCCTTATTTTCAGAGACCCATTTGATAGCTCTTTCCGCTACAACCTCCGCACGTTTCAATGCGGTTCCACGTTTTTTCACATCCACTGTTTGGAGAGGATCACTTCCATCAGCCAAAAGTGGTATCTCATCATCGTAATGGTCAAATCCGCGAGAAAATCCGTACCACTTATTCATACCGGGACATGACACGACAGCCCCTGTCTTATAGCCCTCTGATTTCAAAATTTCAGCAAGAGTAGGGGCGTTTTCACTGATTTTCTCTTTAAAGAGGTGTCGCACCCCATGATTAAATGGTTGTAGTCCTGTAAAAACAGTGGCGTGACTGACTGGTGTAAGCGGGGATGATGAGATAGTGTTTAAAAATGTAACTCCTTCACTTCTTAGATTTTCTATTGCTTTAAATTTCCCACTGTACGCGACATCTGCCCGTACGGTATCTAGTGAAACAAAAATAAGATTCTTTTTCATAACGTGATTATTTAAGCGCCTCCTCTAAAAGAGAAGTATTTATATGATCTTTCATAATTACTCGTTTCTTTACTAATCCTTGATCAAAGATAAAATCGGCCGCTTCTTGCATTATCTTATAATCTTCATCGTTAAAACCAATGCGAATTTCATCTTTTGAAGCCACCTTAAGATTTGGTTCTATATCTGCCGCTATCTCTAACGCGCGTGGCGTGATATCAAGCCCTGACTCTGCAACAAACCATGAATCGGCTTGTGAGATATTGTTTCTGTAATAATCATATGCATCGTTAAATGTTTTAAGGAAGCGGCTGACTGATGCGGGGTCACGCTCAATAAGATTATTTGAAACCAAAATCACAGAGACAACCTTATCTACCTTTAAATTTCTAACCAAGCCTTTTTCTTCAAAAATTGCCGGCGTGGGATCAAACCCAGCCATTGCATCAATGTTTCCCCAGGTTTTAGCATTAGGATCACGCACGAGATCGCTCTGCTCATAAATGCCAAGATTAATGTTATTTACATCAATTTTGGGGTTGAGCCCTGCATCTTGTTCAGCTTTAAGTGCCATGCGTTGTGCTGCGGCCCCAAAAGGCATCGCTACAGTCTTTCCCTTCAAATCAGCTACTGAATTTATAGAAGACATGGGCGGCACATAAAGAGAAACACGGTTATACATAAGCCTTCCAATAATAATCCACTTATCATCTTTTGCCAGTAGAGTGGCGGCAGGTTGATCGGCTGTGAAGATAATGTCTACTTCATTTGCAAGGGCTGCCTCGTTTAACGGTCCGCCATAACTAAATCCTTTAAAATCTGCTGCGATATTGTTATTCTTCAATATATCGGTATGTTTTAAAATTTGAGTCAATTGACCTTGTGTAGCCCACGGTGTCTGCCAACCGATGCGTATCTGTGTTAAATTTGTCGCGACAGAATCCGTCGAGCTTCTATCTCTCAACAATATTAAGGAAAGACTTCCCAAAACAATTATTCCTACGAAGATAAAGATTATTTTTTGTTTGTTCATAATTAATTTTATGTAATTAAGATTGAGGCTCTAAAATTCCCTTAATACGTCGAATTCCAGCAGACGACGCTTCTTCTTTTATAATTTTAAACGATCCTTTAATATTTCCGGTATTAGCAACATGTGGACCTCCACAAAGTTCTTGTGAATATACCGTACCGTCACTACATTTCACTGTATACACAGTAACTTTATCAGGATATTTCTCCCAAAAACTTCCCTCTACTCCAGCGCTCATCGCATCTTCTTTTTTCATGATTTCTATCATTACATCACAATTCTTGCTGATGGCCTCGTTGACATACATTTCCACCTTATTAAGCGTCTCTCTTTCCACTTTTTTTGGATAAATAAAATCAAACCGTGTCCTTTCTTCGGTAATATTCGAACCAGCTTGATGCACCTCGACACCGAGATACTTGCGCAGTGCAGCAAGCATGAGGTGCGTAACCGTATGGAGCATCGTTGTTTTTTCGTTCATATTGGCAAGTCCGCCTTTAAATTTTCCGGCGGAGCTGGTACGAGAAAGTTCTTGATGCTTATCCATCTCAAGTGCAAATGCTTCAAGATCAACCATCATGCCTTTTTCTTTGGCAAGTTCTTGCGTCATTTCAATCGGAAACCCGTAGGTCGAAAAAAGAGTAAACGCATCACGGCCATTCACCGAGCTTCCTCTAAGTTTTTCAAATTCTTTAATGCCATGTACGAGTGTTTTGCGGAACTTTTCTTCTTCTTGGCTAATTTCGCGCAATATCGTATCTTTTTTCTCTAGCACCGATGGATATGCCGTACCGTATTTGGTTATGATAATTTCTATCACAGCCTTCAATGATTGTTCCGGCATCCCAAGTTGATCGGCATAGCGTACTGCACGACGTATAAGGCGGCGAAGTATGTACCCTTGATCGGTATTACTCGGCGCGACGCCGTCGGTGATGAGGAAAGAAGATGAACGTATATGCTCCGCGACGATACGCTTTGCATGCTGATCGTCTTTCGTTGAGAGTTCGGAAATTTTTTCGATGAGCGGAATAAACAGGTCAGTGTCATACACACTGCGCTTGCCCTGCACCACACAGGTAACACGCTCGAGACCCGAACCGGTATCGACATTTTTTGTAGCTAGTTTACCGATTACTTTGCCGTCTTTTTTCTCGTATTCCATAAAGACGTCATTCCAAATCTCGATGACTTCTTGCTTCTCATCGGCGACCAAAAAACCCTCCTTCG
>CAYPUP010000277.1:1803-3686 GCA_964413795.1 uncultured Ignavibacteriales bacterium | reverse complement strand
CCGGATATGATTGTCAATGCTGCTATCCAGGAAGATGTCGATGCTGTCGGTGTTTCCATTTTATCCGGAGCGCATATGACCCTGTTTCCGGCTATTCTCGATGAAATGAAAGCCAAAGGAGCAGAGGATATAATTCTCTTCGGGGGGGGCATCATTCCTGATGACGATAAAGAGGAACTGGAGAAATTGGGAGTAGCCAAAGTATTTACCCCGGGAGCTCCGACCGAAGAGGCTATAAAATTTATCCGCCAGGCGGTAAAAGAGAAAAAAGAAAAAGATAAATTAGTTTAATTACAATAACAGAGGCTCTGCCTCTTGCGGAGGTAAAATGAACAAGAATATTGATGCATGTCAGCAGGCTGTCAGGGATGAAGTAAAAGCTTTTGCGGAAAAGGAAATCTATCCCGTTTCTGTCGAACTTGATCAAATGCCCGAACCTCGGAAATTCCCAACCGAACTATATAAGAAAATAGCACAAGCCGGATTTATTGGCTATGCTATGCCCAAGGAACTTGGCGGTCAGGGAAGATCGCATCTTGAGTATATTACCCTGGTCGAAGAACTCTGTTACCATGATGCAGGCATTGGTCTGCTCTGTGCGGTGGGAGAATTAGCCACCCATCCGATAATCCATTTTGGCTCTGATGAACAGAAAAAGAAATTTGTCCCTAAATGCGCCAGCGGCGAAATCATTCCCGCCTTTGTCCTGACCGAACCGAACGCCGGATCTGATGCTGCCAACCAGAGCACTGAAGCGGTTGAGACGGCTGATGGTTTTGTTCTCAATGGTGAAAAAATCTTTATCATGCATGGCGACGCTGCTGATCTTGGTGTTGTCTTTTGTAAAGTAAAAGACAAACCGAAACTTTCAGCAATAATTGTCGAAGATACAAAACAGGCTGGATGGAAAGCCCGCACTCTTAAAAACAAAATGGGTATGCGCGCTGCAACTACCGGCGGAATTTTTCTGGAAAATGTCAAAGCCCCCAAAAAAAATCTTCTGGGTGAATACGGCAAAGGTTTCCGTTATGCCATGACCACTCTTGACAGCGCCCGTATCGGTGTTGCCGCTCAGGGGGTTGGTGTTGCCCAGCGGGCATTGGATGAAGCGGTTGCTTATGCTAAAAAGCGTATTGCTTTTGGAGCCCCTATTGCCAAACTGCAGGCAATCCAGTGGATGATAGCCGATATGGCTGTTCGTGTTGAAGCGGCTCGCGCCTTGACATATAAAGCCGCTAAACTGCAGGATACCGGTGAACCTTTCAGTGTTGAGGCAGCTATGGCTAAGCTGTACTGCTCAGAGGCAGCAAATTTCTGTGTTGATAAAGCCATGCAGATTCATGCCGGTTACGGATATATCGGAGAGTTCTCGGTCATAGAGAAATTGTATCGCGATCAGCGCGTTCTGGAAATCTATGAAGGTACGTCCGAGGTCCAGCGGCTGGTTATTGCCGGTAACATTATTGGCCGCTAATGAAATTTGGCGATTTTGAAATATATTCCTTCGTCGAGCATAAATTCAGGCTCGACGGAGGATCTATGTTTGGAGTAATTCCCAAAATTATCTGGCAGAAATTAATTCCTGCCGATGAAAACAATATGATTCCAATGCATACCAATCTTTTTGTTCTTAAAGCTCATGGGAAAAATTTTATTTTCGATTGCGGTCTTGGTGATAACCTCTCTGATTTTGAAAAGAAGATTTACAATGTCGAAAGCGAGTCGATGCTTTCGGAAAGTTTGAAAGGTTTGGGCTTGGCCGAGGATGACATTGATATTGTGATTTTATCACATCTTCATACCGATCATGCTGGTGGAGCCGTTAAAAAAGTTAATAATAAATTAGTTCCCCGCTTTTCAAACGCGAAATACATAATTGATAA
>CAYPUP010000277.1:0-1703 GCA_964413795.1 uncultured Ignavibacteriales bacterium | reverse complement strand
AGCACTGCAGCCCACATGGCGGTTGCTTATGTTCCCGGGACAGATTTGTACCCGTTGCGTACTATGGAAGTAAAGAGGAAATTCCTTCCCCAAATAATTGAAGAAAAAATAATCATGGCTTTTGATCATGATGTCAATATGCCGTTTGCAACGGTAGCGCAGGACGGAAAAAAATTAAAGGTTAGCCCGGTTGAATGAGTAGGAAAATTATAATTTATAAATAAGAGATATTTAATATCCCATGGCACATGAAGAGAAATTTAATCGTTTACAGGAGATGCGTAATCAATCACGTTTAGGCGGAGGTGAGAAACGCATTGAATCCCAGCATAAAAAAGGGAAGCTGACCGCAAGGGAGAGAATTGAACTTCTCGTTGATCCCAATTCCTTTGAAGAGTTTGATCCTTTTGTAACGCATCGCTCCTCTGATTTCGGGTTAGACAAGCAAAAAATTCTTGGCGATGGGGTAGTTACCGGGTGCGGAAAAATAAACGGCCGTTTGGTTTATATATTCTCTCAGGATTTTACTGTCTTTGGCGGATCACTCTCCGAGGCCCACGCCGAGAAGATTTGCAAAATTATGGATATGGCTATGAAAGTAGGCGTGCCGGTTATCGGATTAAATGATTCCGGCGGGGCTCGTATTCAGGAGGGTGTCGTTTCTCTGGGTGGCTATGCCGATATTTTCCTTCGCAATACTCTGGCTTCAGGGGTGGTTCCGCAAATTTCTGCCATTCTTGGTCCCTGCGCCGGAGGGGCGGTTTACAGTCCGGCAATTACCGATTTTATCCTGATGGCCAAAGGAACATCCTATATGTTTGTTACCGGTCCCAACGTGGTAAAAACCGTCACCCATGAAATTGTTACTTCCGAGGATCTCGGCGGAGCCACAACTCATGCCACAACTTCTGGTGTTGCCCATTTTGCCTGTGAAAACGAAGCCGATCTGATTACAAAATTAAAACGACTGCTCAGTTATATGCCTCAGAACAATTGCGAGGATCCGCCATACGAAGAGACTAATGATCCGTTTGACAGAGAAGATTTGGAGTTAAACAAAATCGTTCCGGAAAATCCTAACCAGCCATATGATATCAAAGAAGTGATCAAGCATGTCGCAGATCAAGGAACATTTTTTGAAGTCCACGAAGAGTTTGCCCAGAATATAGTTGTTGGGTTTGCCCGTTTAGGGGGAAGATCAATCGGGATTATTGCCAACCAACCGGCAGTATTAGCCGGTGTGCTTGATATCAATTCATCCAAAAAGGGTGCCCGTTTTATTCGGTTCTGCGATGCTTTTAATATTCCCCTACTGACCTTTGAAGATGTTCCCGGTTTTCTCCCCGGTACGGATCAGGAGCATGGCGGAATCATTAAAGAAGGGGCCAAACTTTTGTATGCTTACTGTGAGGCTACCGTTCCCAAGATTACGGTTATCACCCGCAAAGCATATGGCGGAGCTTATGATGTTATGAACAGCAAGCATGTCCGCGGGGATATGAACTATGCCTGGCCGACAGCGGAAATTGCGGTGATGGGTTCCGATGGAGCCGTTGAAATTATTTTCCATCATGATATCGAGAAGGCCAAAGATGCCGATGCGGAAAAGAAGAGACTGACTGAAGACTACCGAAAAAAATTCGCGAACCCTTACAAAGAGGCCGCACGGGGATATGTTGATGATATTATAGAACCAAAAACGA
>CAYPUP010000276.1:0-3687 GCA_964413795.1 uncultured Ignavibacteriales bacterium | reverse complement strand
AATTAAGAGAACAACCAAATAAAAGGAGAACCCTGTCATGAACCCGATGCCGAAATAAAGATTTTTTCCTGCGTGGGTGCGATTGGAAACCTCACCGGACAAGCAGGGTTTTAGACCGTGTAAATATGTAGGTGGGGGGCGCTCATCACGGAGCGAACCCTCCACTTACACGGGAAAAATAGAAAAAGAGTTTCCCAGCTCCGATATGAGCGGAATGTTTTTGCGTAAAAAAAATTTTTTAGAAAGATTTGGAATTCATAAAAAGTATTATATTTGCATCGTAAATTGATTAAAAATTAACCGGGGATTTAGTCCATTTTTTGATATAATCCCCTTTTGAAAAATATTTCCACTGGTACAATCACGAACATTTTCATTCCGGCATTGGATACATTCATCCAATCGACAAACATGAGGGACGAGCTGAGGCAATTTTGGAGTACAGAAAGGAATGTTTGGCCAAGCAGCGAGAGCAGCCCGGCAGCTGCCGGGTACTGGTCAGGCAATAATCAGATAACCGGAAGCGGCGGGTGTGTGTAGCGAATTAAATCCGGAAATGCGACATCGTTTGAAAATCGCGTCGCTATCAAAATGCAATAGTCACTGCGAGAGAAGGGCAGGCGAAAGCTGAAAAACTCGAGCAGCAAACAGAAGAACCTTAAAAAGGAGAAAAAAGATGAAAAAGAGTTTACTGGTTTTATTATTAATCACAACTGTCAGCATGGGACAAGGCTTGCTTGTTTTTTCAGGATTATCGATCCCGTTGGGTGATTATGGTGATATATTTAGTCCCGGTATGCAGTATGGTGCAAGCTACACGATGAAAATGCCTGGGATCGAGCCACCTGTAGGTACGGAATTAAAAACAGAGTATTTAATAGGGTACACAAATTATGAGGGTGAAACTAACGCTATAATCACAAAAAGTGATTATACAATAATTCCAATTGTTGCTAACGGAATCCTCGATATGAATCCCTCTGCAAAAGATTTTGGAGGACTAGCTCCAAGTCTTGTATTGGGGATTGGGTACTATCTAATACAAAACGATGGCACGATGGAATTAACCGATGATACAGGAACATGGGTAATCGATTATGACGAAAGGACGGCAAACGTTGGTATAAATCTAGGAGGGGGAGCAGATTACTATTTAAACAAAAACTTTTACCTCCGTGGGGTTTTCAAGTATCACTATACATTACCAATATCAGATGGCGATACAGATAGCATGTCCTTATTTGATATCAGAATCGGTGCAGGATTCAATTTGTAATCGATAAATTTTTCTCCCGGATATAAAAAAGAAAATGAGGCTGTCCCAAAAAATGACATCAATCACAAATGCGAGAGATCCATAGTATTTATTTCTATTAATATAAAGCATTTAAAGAGTTATCAATTAATTAAAAAGGGATTTTTATTATGAAGAAATATTTACTGTATTATTTCACGACTGTATTATGTTTTGTCTTTGTATTATCATGTGCCACAACTGCATTGTTAATAACCGTTAAAAGACCTGCTGAAGTTAATTTGAAGGACTATAAACAGCTAGCTATTGGCGATATTGTTGATGCAAGTGGTAGAGTCACTTCACACACAAATGATGTTGGGGATGGATTAGCATCAACACTGTTTTCTTCAGGATTCTTCCAGGTATTAGACAGAGAGCATCTAAACACTATTATGAAGGAGCATAAATTAAACTTTTCAGGATTAGTTGATGAAAATACTGCAGCACAATTAGGTGAATTGGTAGGTGCCGCTGTATTAGTGTTTGGGAGATTACAAACAGATAAATACGAAGAGGAAGATATTACTAAAGGTGATCCATGGAAAGATAAAAATGGTGGTTATCATCAATCGTACTATAGGAAAGGCAAATATAGATTAATATTAAGTATTAAATTAATTGATATTCAAACAGGTCGAATTATCGCAATAAAAGATCTGCCTGCGGAATATAGTGCTCAAACAAAAGCGGATAATAAATTACCGCCTGATATCGACAAAGATGCTTTATACACGGCATGTTTAAAAAATGTTTTAAATCAATTTTTAAGATTGGTTGCTCCATACGATGTACAAGTAAAGGCAAATTTTGAAACGGATAAAATGTTACCCGAGATTGATAAAGCAATAACTCAGTTTAAAATCGGTGAGTGGGATGTAGGGCTATCTTTATTAGAGCAAGCTACTCAAAAGACAGGACTTGAACAAAAAACTTATGCTAAAACCTATTATAATCTTGGTCTTGCACAAATGTATGGAGGAAATCCAGAGATTGCAATTGAGAATTTTAAAAAAGCAATGAGCATCAACCCATCCTCAAAAAGATATCAGGATTCTATAGTTGAAGCAAAAGCAGAAAAAGATAAAATGGATAAATTAAAAGAGCAGATTGATTGACTGAAATAATGAACCCCAGTGGACGACGACCGGGGGATCTATAATACTTCTTGATCAACGACAATTAAAATTCCCTGAAGAACAAAGGGCGAATCTGGCTATTTGACTTTCCACAGAAACGGAGGTTCAGATGGTAACAGACCACCAGTACAGGAGATTACTTAAATTGATTAAGCTATGTTCTAAATAGTCGCCCCTGAAAAACTGCCGTTACCCAATCTTGCTGTGAACCAAGACCCCATATTCTGACATGGCGATAAGTTTTTCAGGGGCGACTAAATAATCTATGATATGTTAAATACCAGGAGATGTCTATGCGAATATTATTTAATGTCTTTTTTGCTATTATAATCTTTATAGTAATGTTATCTGCAGGTGAGATACCATATCCGATTATCTTCGTACACGGGCTTGTAGGTAGTGATGAGAGTTTTGCAAGTACGATGCAGTACCTTGATAGTCAATATTCTTGGGGGTCTATTAACGTATTTGATGTATTACTGAATGCAGACAATGACGAAAATACATGTATGGTTTCTTCGGATGTGGCTTGGCAAGACTTTTGGTATGGGGACAATTACATTAATGTTGGTCGGAGGAACTTTGCCCCAGAAGTTGAAGACTCTATCGACGGCTGGACTTCGTCAAATGTCTTCGCAGTCAACTTTAAAGAAGAAAGAATTCGAGGAACGAAATGGAATTTTGTTGATCATTTTGACTTTAGCAATGAGGCCGCAATCTACAAGCAAGGTCTAGCTTTAAAACAGGTTATCGCAGATGTGCGTAATTATACTGGGAAAGAAAAAGTGATTTTGGTTGGCCACTCTATGGGTGGACTTGCTATCCGCGAGTATCTACAAAGAACAGAGGACGGCACTCCCTCATCCAACCACACGTGGTGGATTGACCAAACCGATCAGGGGCATTACGTTGCAGCTGTCGTTACGATTGGCACGCCTCATGGCGGATCAAATCTTTTAAACCTCAGGGAAAACAGAACAAATTGGCCGCCTAATATGAATTCTGAAGCTACTCGTGATTTAAGGTATGATTACCTTGACATGGATGGACATGCACCAGACTCATTTCAAGATGATGGTGTATATCTCTTTGGTGGGAACGAAAACCTGGGGTCAATGGTTGACCAAGGATTTTTTAATTATGATATCAACTGTGATGGTGATGAAACCGATTTTATAGCAGGAATCACCGCACATACACGAGTTGGAGGGATTGACTATTGTATAGACAATCTTAATATGCATCTACCTGATG
>CAYPUP010000275.1:0-3688 GCA_964413795.1 uncultured Ignavibacteriales bacterium | reverse complement strand
TCTGAATTTTTCATGGATTCAAGAAACAGCAGTGGACAACAAAAGTCAACTATGAGATATGCTTATTGCCCATAAATGTATTTTCACTTCCTGATTACCATAAGGACTCCCGACAAAATCATGGCACTCCCCAATATTACTCCGTTTGAAAAAGTCTCACTAAAGCCCACCATGCCGATCAATATGCTGATAATAGGCGCCACAAACGTTATGAGCGAAACTACCACCGCTTTGGTGCGGGCCAATAGCCAGTAATAGCCAAAAAAGGCAGTAACGGTCCCCAAAACAGCGAGATACAAAATACTTCCGACCGTTTCCGCTACAATCTGGAAATCTCGGATATCCTCAAAAATTAATGCCGATATAACCAAAATAATACAGCCAAGCGACATCTGGATTGCCAGCGTTACTATGATATTTTCTCCCTTGATCGTTCGCCTGATCAGGACAGTTGCATACGATGATGCCAGCGAAGCGGTCACAGCCAGGATTGCCCCTAAAAACAAATTTTGTGATATTTGCAGGGAATCTAAAGAAATAACAACAATTCCCAAAAAGCCGAAAATCAAACCAATCCAGGCCAGCGGTTTTACTTTTTCTTCTTTTAACAATTTCAATGATAAGAGGGCTACAAATAAAGGAAACGATGCAAACAATACCGCCGTCATAGCGGAGTTAATATACTGCTCGGCGATATATACCAGAGCATAACTGATACCATAGGCAAAAATTCCGGGATACCCGATACGAAATAATTCTTTTATTTTTTTTGGTAAGTGATAACGTTTTATTAGAATTATGCCATAAAGAATAGCAATCGCCACCAAAAACCGGATACTTGCCCCCCACAATGGAGGTGCGGTGGACAATCCGATTTTGATGGCCATCCAGGTCGATCCCCAGATCAGGCATAAAAATATAAATATCAGAATTCTCATGTAGAAAATAACATGATTATAAATAATAAATCAACATTAAGTAATTGGGTTTCTGAATATCATAAAGCAGCAAATAAGACAAAATAATATGAAAAAGTAATGTTAAATCTTGACCCCTAATTTTAACATTGTATCATCTTTCATTACTTAATTTGTTAAGATTATTTACAATATGAATATTACTTCGAAGGAGACGATAAGTGGATTATCATGAAGGGCTGATAAAAAATACAGAGTTTTTTACTACTACGGAATTAGCCAAAAAGCTGAAAATGAATGTTCAGGTTATCACCCGCAAAGTACAATCGGGAGAAATCAACGCCTACAAAATTGGTAAAGACTGGCGCATCCCGGAGCATTCCGTTTTTGAGTGGTTAGAGAAAAATTCCAATAAAAGCGGGAATGGTAATGGCAACGGTAATGGACACCAAAAACTGGTGCTTGAGTCGGTCAAAGAAAAAAATTCAGTCAATATCACTCCCAAAGCTACCAACCGGAAATATCTTCTGGAATATATCCTGGCTCAGTTTGAACCCGGACGATCTTATTCCAAAGAAGAGACGGAAAGAATTATTAACCGTTACAATGAAGACTATACTTCCGTATTAGAAGAATTTGTCTCTGAAAAAATGCTTCAAAAATCAAGCAAAGGCTACCACCGCTTTAGCGGATATAAACTTTCCGGGTGACGAAGTCACAATTATTAAATTGATTATTTTTATTGAGCGGGCAGGAATCCCTTCCTGCCTGTTTTGTGAATAAATTTTCTTATCTATAATCGTCAGGAAAGGATTCCTGACGACGCAAAACCTGTGGTTACTTGCCGCAAACTGAAGCGTGCCTGCCACTTTAAATTGTAAAAAATATCATCTAAATATAAAAAGGCGGACAAAGTGTCCGCCTTTTATATGCCTTTAATATTTTTGCAACTATGGCCTGTTGGGTGGCGGGGCAAGATTTGAAGCCCCCAATCCGAGAAGCTGGCGGAGAGCCGGATCTTCCAAATTCATTTTATAATTGGCATGTAATTGAGCCGCTCTTTGTATATCACCGTATCTTTGTTGATTGCCCAATATAGTAATTAATTTTCTAAATGAATAGCCATTGTTTTGATTAAGGTTGAAACCATCCCAGAGTAATTTAATCCCCTCATCGATTAATTCCTGGTTTCTCTGTTTCTGGCCTAATTCAATCTTAGCCAAACCGAGATCCTGAATATAAAATAAATTTTCCGGGTTAGTCTTAATAAATGCTCCAAGAGTATCCTGCAATTGATACATCAGAGAATCAATCTTTGATGAATCCCCCTGCTGTTCGTAAAGGTCGCCTAAAAGGGCATACGACTGCCAGTATTCGGGGTAAACATCTATCATTTTCTCAAGAATTGCCTGGGCTCTGGTAGTATCACCCCTACGAACCAATTCATCATAAATCCTGACTGCATTAACCCCATAGCCAAGGAAAACTCCGGTCGCATTTTCATCACGAAAAACAACAGAATTTTCATAGCCGCCATAGCGATACGTATTCATAAAGAGATCAAAACCCTTATCAACATCGATATACCGTTCCATAGGTTCCTTATCGAGGCGGTATGCCAGACCGACAGCGGTGCTGTGTTCTCGAAGTTTAAGAGGGGATTCGGCATATGGCTGTGAACTAAAATAGACGGGATCTTTCCAGCCATTTTCTATTACAATCTCATCCACCATCATATCCTGAACTTTGAGTATTCTCCCCTCATAGGGAACGGCTGTGAGATAGGTCATCCATTTTCTTGGCTTGTCATAAAATGGTTTGGATGGGCGTCCTGTAAAAATTCCAGGTCTAACTTCAATAGGCTGCCATAGAATTTGTGAATCACTCAAAGAGATCGGGACATCATACCGGTGCTTCATTTGATGGACATACCAGTCGGTGTTAAGCAGGGAAAGATTAACCACTCTGATATCGAGGCGGTATTTATAAACCTCCTGAATGCACCAGAGCGGGAAAGTATCATTATCTCCCGAGGTGAATAAAATAGAATTCGGTTCGCAGGTATCCAGAAGATTAGCGGCATAGTTGTATGGAATAAAATTTTTGGAGCGATCATTCTCATGGTAATTTTTGCTAAAAGCAACAAGAGGTAAAAGCAAAAGGACTGACCCGGCATAAACGATATTTTTTTGTAATCCGGGATTTCCCACAGCCAATTTATCCCTCAAATATTGAATTACCGCTGCAACCCCCATACCCATAGCAATGCCAAAAAAGACAAAAGCCGGGGTGAAGAAATAATCACGATTTCGTACTTCAAGGTAGGCATCGCCGGTGCGATTATCATACATAACCCCATCGGCGAAATTCATATAAAGAATCAAGCCCACCGAACAGATTAATAACAGGACAAGAAATGGCAGTCCGATCTCCAGCCTCTTTTTTATAGCGACGATAACCCCTATCAATCCTAAAATGAAAAATGGGGCAAACCACCAGCGGCCATACGAATACTGCCCTTCAAAATAGGACCAGAAACCCATATGGGGATGGCGGCCGAATTGATTTTCGAATAGTCCCCGCCGATTAAACATACGATCAACCATCGAAGTCTGGCCATATTGTTTGCGATCCAGAAAATTCACAAAAGTAGTCCAGTCGCGGGAAGGATTATTTTCATCGATACGCGGATCCAATGACGAGCGGATGGGTATATAGGCGTGAACTGACATGCCGATAAATCCGATGACAATAACAGCCAGAGCTGCTTT
>CAYPUP010000274.1:0-3689 GCA_964413795.1 uncultured Ignavibacteriales bacterium | reverse complement strand
CATCACTTGTACATTGGTATTTGTTTTTACCGATTGATACTTGAGGGTAGCGATACCTGTACCATAAGTAAAAACGGAAGTAGTTACCGGAAAATGATACTCTTTTTTAAATTCCAGAGCCTGCTGATAGCTGATTTCGGTATATTCCTTTGGCCTGTTGTTACTTCCCCCGATATGAACATGAAGGTCCCTGTTTTGAATATTGAAGGTGTTGGCTCCCATCATGGCAAAATTATTATTAAGGAAATACTCCACTGCATCGATGGCAGTCAGAATTCCCACGAGTGCCATGATCCCAAAGGCGATAATCATCACCGTGAGGATCGTACGTAATAGATGGCTTTTTATTGAAGTTAACGAGATACTTAAGTTCTCTTTTATCAGTTGATAGTCTGTCATGGGGTTAGTCTTCTTTTGCACCAAAAGCCAGATCACCTGCAGCTCCCAGCCCCGGAACGATGAAAGCTTTGGCTGTAAGCTCATCATCAACAGCTCCAACCCAAATGGTCAGGGGTTTTAATGAAAATTGTCGTTTCAGGTTGATGATTCCCTCCTCGCTGGCCAACAAGGTAACTACATGAATATGAGAGGGCTCCCCATTTAGCAGAAGTCCCTTTAGTGCGGCTCTAAGCGAACCACCCGTAGCTAACATGGGATCGCTTAATATCAGTATTTTACCCTCCAAAGATGGAGCTGAAATATAATCCAGTTTTATTACAAAATCCTCTGCCTTGGTATATTTCCGGTAAGCCGAAACATAGGCACTGTCGGAGGTATCAAAGTAGTTAAGCAACCCTTGATGGAGCGGCAGCCCTGCACGCAGGATGGTGGCCAAAACAGGTCGTGAAGTTGGAAGTTTCATCCGGGCCATGCCCAGTGGGGTGATCACTTCTTTTTCTTCATACCCGAAGGTTTTGCTGATTTCATAGGCAAATATTTCGCCTGCGCGCTCCATATTCCTTCTGAAACGCATCCTATCCTGCTGAATCGTAACATCGCGAAGTTCTGATATAAACCTGTTAAAGATAGAGTCAGTTGTTCCTATTTCCCTGATCATGGCTTGAGTATTTGAGACAAAAGTACAATTATTTAACTGAGTAGACAAAGTGAAATGATAATGGTTTTTGCGGATTTAAAATAAGGGCAATTATTACATTCATCGAAAGGTTTCTTTATGAAAGAGCCCAATTACGCTTATGATATAACAGTGCCAGAAAACAGGGACTTAAAAGGGTAAATACTTCAGTTTGGTATTTTAAACATTTGTTGTTTAAAAATTCACGTGGCTATATAGGATTGAATATTTATTGCTGTTATATTTGCAGGTTTCAAACTAATTTTATATTTGCAGTTGATTGTGAAGCGGTCAAAATCAGTAGTTGCAACATTCAATACATATTAAACCAAACATGAAAAAAACAATCCTATTTGTATTTCTGGTTTTGACATCTTATGCTTATTCACAAAATAATCAACCAAAAGCCCATTCGTCCTTTTTGTTTTTAATAGGGGAAAGAAGTCTTCGTGTGGGCATGGCTTTTTCAGGAAATGAGCCTGACCATCCTGTTTCTGTATTTGACCACTGGCAGGTTTTAGTATCAAAAAAACGCAATGGGCGCACCTTGATACAACAATTCGACAGCATTGTGAATAGTAAACTTGATGTGCCCAACATGGAATGGAACCAGGAGAGCAGATTGATCAATATCCACTACAACAACAGTTATAACCTCACGGGTTACCTGGAACAAACTAGAAATGGCAATACCTGGACGAACTTATACAACCATACTTATTTTTACACTTACGATGCAGACCACTATAAATTGGAATATCGCGTAGAAAGGTGGAAAGACGGTATTTGGGTAAACAGCGCACAAACAAGCTATATCTTTGATGACAACTTTAATGTTCTTCAATATACTGTTCAAAACTGGATCGACTCTGCATGGGTAAATGATGAACAAATTCTTTCTTCTTATGATTCAAACGACAACCTGATTTTTGAATTGTTACAAGACTGGGAAATGAACAATTGGGTGAATGCCAAACAGGGAAACTATACATACGATGCAAACAACAACCTGACTAATTTGGACATTCAAAGCTGGGACAATGGATGGATAAATTTAATTCAAGGTATTCTATCCTATAATGCGAATCAATTGCTAACCAATGAAACCGACCGCATTTGGAATGGATTCTCCTGGGACAATTATGCCGAATACACCTATACTTATAATGCATCCAACGACATGGAGAGTGAACTTGTCAGGGGCTGGTCAGGTAGTTACTGGCAAAACTATGCTAAAACCAAGTGCTATTATGAGAACTCGGTTAAAATGACGAGTGCAGTACATCAACTTTGGGATGGAAGCACCTGGGTAATAGCATGGCAACAAAACTATACTTACGATGCCAATAATTTCATGACCAGCGAAACAAAGAGAGACCGGGATATCGTTGGAGTAGGAATTGTGAGTGGAACAAAAACCGATTACTATTTTCATACGGCTGTGGCCGGAGTTAACGATATGACTGAGGCTGACATCCGGATTTATCCCAATCCGGGTAGGGGAAATTTCACTCTAAGCAGTCATGAGAACATTACATCTGTTGAAGTGTATAATTTGTTTGGAGAACAGGTATACGCTGATTTTACGGTAGCAAGAAAACCAATCATTCAATTCGATCTGTCATATTTTCCGAAAGGAATTTATTTTGTGAAGATCAATAAAAGTACCCATGGCTTTAGCAGGAGCATATTGGTGCAATAAAGAACACCGCTTCAACCTCAATAGTTGCAATTTAATCAACACCAGGCGTTTCCTGGCACACCCCTTTTCCCGCTACTGTGACAAACAGGACAGCAAACTGCTTTAGCCGTGGTGTTTGCTTGATCTATTCAAATTTACCGGGAACTTTGGCCACGGATAAATGATAAAAGTTTTTAATGATGGAATTGACTAATTTACCGGAGTGATCATTTTAGGTTTCGCTAACCGAAAACTTCGTTGGTTTTTTCTAAACTCTGAGGGGGTATGTCCTGTTAGTTTCTTAAAACAAGCGTTAAATGATGATTTCGATTTAAATCCGGCCATTTGTGAAATAACATCAATGGTGTAATTTTGGTTTTCCGGTCGTTTAAGCAACTCTTTCGCTTCCAGTACCCGGTATTTATTAATCATACCATAAAAATTGGTTTCCATCACCACATTAATCACATAGGTAAGTTTTTGCTTGGTGGTAACAATATTTCGTGCAAGATCAACAATACTCAGCTTATTATTCAGGTAAGGTTTTTTTTCAACAAGGTAGTGTTGCAGGTTGAAAATAATTTTTATGACTTCATCATCATCTATTCGAACAGCGTAATTATTATCAGTAACGGGTATTGCCGGGAGGTTTATTTCAGTAGCAACATCGTTGGTCGTTTCTTCCATTTTAATATCGGCAACCTCTATATTCAGGTGGTCTTGTCTCAAACTGAAATATCCCGCAAGCCCGCCTGAAATTAAAAGGCCTATATTGAAGAAGGCGGTTAAAAGCTGATTATAATCAGGAGCGAAAAAACGCATCATCGCGCCGAGAACAACAAAACCAATGACCGAAAATAGAATAATGTGTGACCAAAGTGGCTGAAGATGTGGCAAATACTTCGCCCGATACGCTCCAGAAAAAAATTGCAG
>CAYPUP010000273.1:0-3691 GCA_964413795.1 uncultured Ignavibacteriales bacterium | reverse complement strand
GACTTCTGGTTGGACTCATCCAACAAATACGACCGGTATCAGAATCCTTACGTTGGCAACAATCACCGGAGTTGATGACACTGATCTGGGGACAGCTGTTGCCGGAGTCACAACTGGTGATACAGGAAAACTTGTTGATTACAATACAACCCTTAAGAAATTATGGGTAAGAACCGATGCCGCGGATGATGATTTTAACAATACAGGAGAAACGATTAATGTGAACGGTAGTGGTGCTGGTTCGATGAATGGAACAGCAGGATCATCAGTTACTGGCGAAACAATCTGGTCAAACATATTTTCTCTAGGAACGCTTGTATCGGGCACCACACTTGACGTTTACCAAAATGATGTTCAAATAACACCTTGGTGGTCAAGTGGTCAATTTGATATTTTGGTTAAAGTTAAAGAAGCTAGCGTTGAGATTGACTCGGGTAATTTGACGGTACTTGCCAGAAAATATTCAACACTTTACGATCACTTTGTTATCGACGCTTCAGCCGGACGCAACCCAGTGCCTGTGGGCGCTTTTAACGATACACATAATCAAACAGCTGAAGGAACAGTAGGCGCTTCTCCCTATACAAACATTACAATAACATTTGGTCACTATTCATATGACCTTAGCAATGGTAATGGCGCCCGTGATTATGATGTTGAAGTCAACTGCGCTACCCTAACAATTGCTCAGGTTTATGAATATTTGAAATATGTAACTAGGACAGGATCCGGATCAACTTTAAACGGTGTTAATGGTGAATATTATACGGCCGTTGGAGATATTCGTCTTGACTACACTGGCGAGACTAGCGGTCCTTTTGTGCAGGGAAATGCTATCACATCAAGTGCTGGTGGTTCTGGCTATATTGTCTCTTTAATTGATAATGGTGCGACCGGTACTTTGGTAATAAGAAACGTTCATGGTACGTTTGCAGACACAAATACCCTCACCAGTGCCGGAACAACCGCAACTATAAATGGGGCTCCTGATTCAATTACTCAGTCAAAACAAGCTCCTTTTGGTACGTTTGCGGGAGGAAAACTATACGCGGCCCGAGGAGTCAAGCTATATAATATGGCTGCAGCCGACGCTACTGATTATGTACTTATTGACTCAACCGGTACAACTCAAAATCCTCCAATTTCAGTCAGTGTTGAACTAACCAATGTCGTCGTTGGATCCCAATGTTTAATTTATGAAACTGCTAATATTGCCAATGTCATATTATCAGAAACAGCCGCCACAAGTACCGTTAGCACTACTTACACCTGGGGTGGTAATCTTGGTATCACTATCCGCGTAAGAAAAGGTACGACCGCCCCTAAATATCTCCCCTACCAGGCAACAGGTATTATTTATAATACGGGCTTTGCCCTATCTATCAATCAAATAGATGATGATATTGCTGAAATTGCCTGATTATTATATAATCAAAATATGGTCAAAGATGATTTCGTAATCGATTTTGAAAACAAAAAGATCTCCTATAATCCAAAAGGTAGTAAGGCTTCTTACACAATGAGAGAGTTTTATTCCGTCATTCAAGATTTACTTGATGATCCGAATAATATGCAGTATGACACGCCCATCGTCGCTAAATCTCCCACTCTATTTAAATTAATTAACGGTTGGGTAATTGATGAGGAGGCAAAAAAACATTTAAAAGGGGGCAGAATATATACTACGAAATAATAAAGTCAAGAAAACCACTTCCGTCTTGATTTTCGGTTGACCTTATTCTATTCTGAAATTAGTAGTTATAAATTAATCTATTTTTTATATGGCAAAATCTAAAAAAACCGTCCGGCGTGTCGAACCAAAATATGACCCGATAAAAAGTAATATCATCCAGATTGGTGTGGTCGTCATAATTGTGGCCGCCCTGATATTAACCTACATCGCAGGAATGATGAAATAACCTAAAAAAATGATAATCAGCGACGAGGAATTAAAAAAATTAGTCATTAATAATAAGCTCATTGATGAAAAAGGTATTGAGCAGATTATTGAATATTTAAGAAATTCGGATACAACTTTTTATAACGCGTTAATTGAAAAGAATATCATTACTGACGAAAATTTAGGTAAATTAATTTCTGATTATTTAAAAATCCCTTTTGTTATTCTTTCAAAGATCTCAATTCCGGAAGATGTGTTTCGAATTATTCCAGAAAAAATTGCCAGGAAACATAAGATCATTCCTTTTTTAAAAGATGATCGAAATCTTAGCGTGGCTTTAGCCAATCCAGATAAAAAAACCTTATTGGAAATGATTGAACGTAAATCAGGATTAAAAGTAATCCCATATTTAGCAACGGAACGTGATGTTAATAATACATTTTTTATTTATAGAAAAGATCTTCAACAAATATTTGATCATATTTTGGAAAATGAGGTATACTCCGGTCCGCAATCGATAATCAAAGAAGATGCACCTATCATCAAGATTGTGAATCTTATTATTCAATATGCCTCACAAGATAAAGCTTCTGATATTCATATCGAACCTCAGGAAAAAAAATGTTTGATTAGATTTAGAATTGACGGAATGCTTCACGATGTTGTTCAATTACCCATAAACCTCCATGACAGAATCGTTACTAGAATAAAAATAGTTTCCAATCTTCGAACTGATGAACATATGAGCGCTCAGGATGGCAAAATGCGCTTTCATAATGATGAAGAAACGATGGATATTCGGGTATCGATTTTACCGATAGTTGACGGTGAAAAAGCGGTCTTAAGACTTCTTTCTACTCATGCCAGACAGTTTTCGCTGATCGATCTCGGAATGAACGAAAGGGATCTGACAAAACTAAATGACTCAATATCAAAATCTTTTGGTATGATTCTTTCAACAGGTCCCACCGGTTCAGGAAAATCAACCTCTATATACGCAATCTTGAAGATTATTAATAAACGGGAAAAAAATATCACTACAATCGAGGATCCAGTTGAATATCGAATAAAAGGAGTAAATCAAATTAATGTTAATCCTAAAAGTGGTCTGACTTTTGCTTCTGGTTTAAGATCAATACTACGCCAGGATCCAAATATTGTTTTCGTAGGAGAAATACGCGATATTGAAACAGCTGGGATTGCCGTCAACGCGGCCTTGACCGGACATTTAGTCCTCTCTACTCTTCATACAAACGACGCAGCGACTGCTTTACCACGGTTTATCGATATGAAGGTCGAGCCGTTCTTAGTCGCCTCGACTGTCAATGTCATCATTGCCCAAAGACTCATAAGAAAAATATGCGAAATGTGTAAAAAATCATTGATTATTCCACAGGAAGAACTAATAAAAAATTTACCAAAAGAAGTTGTTATAAAAAATCTTGGCGAAGCGCCAAGTTACACGATATTCAAAGGAGCTGGGTGTAAGATCTGTCATAATACCGGTTATGCGGGAAGAATCGGAATCTTTGAGATCCTTGAAATATCAAAAAAAATCAAAGAATTGATAGTCGGAAAAGCCGATTCGGAAATGATCGCCAAACAGGCAATCTCTGAAGGTATGACAACGATGCTTGATGACGGTTTAAGTAAAGTCAAGCGAGGGTTAACGACACTTGAGGAAGTGTTAAGAGTTACAAAAATCGGACTATCATGAAGACAGAAAATTTGACTATTTCCAATTCTGATAAGATGGGGTTTTTGATTAGCCTGAGCACAATGCTTTCGTCC
>CAYPUP010000272.1:0-3718 GCA_964413795.1 uncultured Ignavibacteriales bacterium | reverse complement strand
TGACTCCTATAGAGATATCTGTAACATTTAGCTTCACCAATTCTTCGGGTATAATAGAACTTTACGACAATAATGATAATTTAATCTCTGAGTTTGAATGGACAAGTTCCGGGTTGGACGGCTACTCATGGGAGAGATTCTCTCCACTCTCAGATGTAATCGAACAATCGGTTGACTTAATCGGCTCAACTCCTGGATTTGTTAATTCCATTACTCCCGCGCCCAACGATCTGGCCCTTGAGTTGCTGGATGTAAGCAGAGGAGATAGTTTTACAAATATTTCTTTACTGATTTCAAATGTAGGAACAAGTTTAGTCACCGATGCTGAACTACAAATTGATGAAGTGGTTAGTGATGAATTAATCTCACCTCTTGAAACTATTTCAATCCCAGTCTTGATGCCCCAGGAAACATATACCGTTAACGCCAGCTATGATAATCTCTTTATATATTACACGACAATTAATGCGGCCTTGTCTCTCGATGACCGCCTTAACAACAATGAATTGACTTTCGTTGCCCCCGGCAGTGAATTCCCGCCGGTTGTTCTCAATGAGTTTTTAGCTAATCCAACCTCAGATTTAAATTCCGAATGGGTCGAGATTAATAACAGGTCGCCTTACCCGTTTAATATTTCGGAATGGAAAATAGGGGATTCTCTCCATGTATATACAATCACTAGTTCTGAATTCTATATTGAATCGGGCGAATTTTTGATACTGGCTGAGAATTCAATAAATTTTAAGAATTATTATTCTAATTTTAATGGTCATATTCTGGAACCAAAACAATGGGCTTCGTTGAATAACGGTTCGGACAAAGTTCATCTGGTAGATCAGTATGGATTGGAGTTGGATCATTATTCATATAACAAAGTATTTCCAAACAACCAAACCCTGGCAAGAGGAAATGATGTAATTCATTTCGACGTGTGGGGATATTCTGAGATTCCCGATGGCACGCCGGGTGAGATTAATTCTGATATTTATTTTAGCCCCACCGGATCAGATGTAAAACTCTCGATCAGGCCGGAAGTCTTCTCTCCTGACGGGGATGGTAAAGATGAATTTGCAACTATTGCAGTTGAAGCCCCAAGTGATAATGAATACAAATTGAAAATTTATGATAAACAGGGGCGTGAGATATATTCATTTGATCAGGTTCAGGATATAAATGTTTGGCATGGAGAGAATAACGGTGGAGAACGCCTTCCGATTGGAATCTACATCGTTTATCTCGAAGTTGTTGGGATGGAATCAATCAAAAAACCAATTGTAATTGCACGATGAAATATATGCACAAACACAGTTTGACATTAATTTTTTTCTTATGTCTGGTTGTCCCCGGAAAGGCGTTTGATTTTTCATCGGGACGAGGTATTGGTTTGGGGAAGTCAGTATTACTGTCGGAATCATCAGCTTCATCACTGGTAGCTCTTCCCGGGGCCGGAATAAATAGCAACCAGTGGAAACTTGAAATTGGCGTTAATCGCAAATTCGAAATAAAAGATCTCGATGAGATATTAATTTCCGGAGCTTATAGAAAAGGCAATATATCATTTTCAATAGGCCTTTCACAATTAGGTTATCCTGAATTATATTCCGAGAAGACTATTAAGGTTGGGTCAGCCTACTACTTGAATGATTTCGGTTTGGGTATGTCGTTCTCCGGTTTGTTTCTTGATTTTGGGGGAGGATATGAAGGGCTTAATGCCTTTACTTTCGGGTTGTCAGCCAACTATAATAAAAATAACTACTATGCTTCCTTCATGGCCGACAATCTTACCTCGCCTAAACTCGAAGTTAACAGCCCTGAATTCGAACCGAAATTTAATTTATATTTTGAGTATAATACACGTAAATCTTTTTCGGTTACCGCCCGTACCACCTTTGAAACCAGACAAAAACCGCAATTCGCCATAGGACAGGTTATCGATATTTCAGCTGATGCTTCGATTTTGTGGGGACTCTCATCGGAGCCGATTATTTATGGCGGCGGATTGGAGTATGATTTTAATAGTATGCTCTTTGATTACACCGTCTCTTATCATCCCGTATTAGGCTTTACTCATGGCATCTCCATTTCCTACGGCTCAAAAGGTATCGGAGAGACTTTTATTGAAAAAAATTAAGTATATATTATTCTTATGAAAAACTTACCATTGACAAGAGAAGAAATCGAGGCCCACGAAGGCCAATATTTAGCTCCTTATGCGGTTCATTCTTCGAAATCAAAGGGACGGACATATCCTATCAAAGAACACCCCCTACGGACAATTTTCCAGCGTGACCGCGATCGTATAATTCATTCCACCGCTTTCAGAAGATTGGAATATAAAACCCAGGTTTTTATCCCCCATGAGAAAGATCATTTCCGCACCCGATTAACCCATACCATCGAAGTTGCCCAGATAGCCAGAACCTTAGCCCGTAATTTACGTTTGAATGAAGACCTTGCTGAGGCGATTGCCCTGGCCCATGATCTTGGGCATACCCCCTTTGGTCATAGCGGCGAAGATGTTCTCGATGAACTCCTCAAAGATTGTGGCGGGTTTAATCATAATCATCAGTCACTGCGAATTGTGGATTTACTGGAGCAGCGCTACCCCGAGCATCCGGGGCTTAATCTTTCATTCGAGGTGCGGGAAGGAATCGCCCGCCATGAAACAAAAGTTGATACCAGCAATAAAGAATTTAAATCAACAAATCAGCCGACTCTGGAGGCATCACTGGTAGATATAGCCGATGAGATTGCATACAATGCCCATGATATAGATGACGGTTTGTCATCTGGTATCCTTACTTTTGAAATTCTTCGCAATGAAGAATCTTTGATAAAATTGTTGGGGACAGATTTCTTTGATGATTTAAAAAACGATGAAGATCAAAAACGCTATGCCCTTGTTAGAAAAATAATCAACCTGATGGCGACCGATCTGTTAAATAAAACGCAGGAAAGAATAAATAATTTTGATATAAAAAGTCTTGAAGATGTTCGCAATAGTTCGGACAAAACCTGTTGTTATTCTGCGGATATGAATGTGTGTGTCAAAGGGATTAAAAAGTTCTTGTATAATAAACTATATCTTGACCCTAAACTCAAAGCAATGTCACAAACAGCCAACAAAATTATGACGACAATATTTGAGAGCCTGAACAACAATCCAAAACTGATGCCGCAAAGATTTCAGGAGATGATGCTGACCGAGGAAAAGCAAATTGTTATTGCTGATTATATCGCCGGTATGACCGACCGCTACGCTGAAAAAAAATACAAAGAGCTTTTATAGGACAAAATAAACACAGGCTCCGCATCAATCTTTACACAAGAAATGAAAATGGTGTTGGTGAACTAACACAGGCTATGCCTGTCATTCCCGTGAAAGGGAGTGTTGAAAAAGTCATGTATTTTATATAAGCATCCTTCAGTCATATAATAGGGCGACACAAGGCCGCCCTCTACGCGGATTTTACAAAGTTACCGCGTAGCGACGGGGCTTGTCTCCGCCGTTATTTATGCTATATGAAGGTTTTTCAACACACCCTAAAGCCGAGAATGACAAAACCGGATGGTTTTGTCTTTTGAAAATGGGAATCCAGATTCATGTTTATGAATCAAATTGCACCGAATATAACATAAACCTAACACTTATAATAATTATAATATTAAATAACAACAACTTACACTTTTCATTCCTAAAGGCACAGGGCTTGCAGTA
>CAYPUP010000271.1:0-3731 GCA_964413795.1 uncultured Ignavibacteriales bacterium | reverse complement strand
CTTATTACTTCAGGAAAAAATATCCACTAAAAAAGAACATATTTATTTATATATTGTAAAGCAAGAAAGTTATATTCAGAGCAGCAAAGGATTATCCAGACCTAAATTTTATATTGCTACCAATATTTCAAAATCATATTTTTTATAAATATCAATTATTATACGGGGTTATATTATGAAATTATTACAAAAATTCCCTTCTTATGATTTTATTTTAAATAGTATCAGAGACACTTTTTTAAGGTTTCCATTTGCTATTTTAAGTGCATTAATCGGGACTATTATAGCAGTATATTTAATTCAATTTGACCGTGTAGAAACTGCTTTCTTACAACAAAAAATTCTTGCACTTTTGATATTAGGTCTCCCCCTTTTTATTGCATTAGAAATAGTTACCGAGCGACTGGGATGGAAAATAATTAACAGGTTATATTTTCAGTCCATCGGAGTATTATTGCTGGCTGCCTATTATTTCACCCTGCCGGAAGACATGTTTTCAGTTGAAAAATATGGAATTCGATTCCTTTTATTAATTCTTGGACTTCATTTTCTAATTGCTTTTCTTCCGTTTTACAAAGGGAAATCATATAATGGCTTCTGGCAATACAATAAATCTCTATTTTTAAGATTCCTTACAGCCTCATTATTCTCTGCAGTAATGTTTGTTGGACTCCTGATCGCCCTGGCTGCTGCAGACCATCTATTTGGAATTGATGTAAAAGAGGAACGATACTTTCAATTATGGGTAATTATTGTTGGTATCTTTCATCCTCTTGTCTTCCTCGGTGGCTTTCCTAAAGATTTTGATGAATTACAGAATATCATAGATTTCCCTAAAGGATTAAAAGTCTTTACTCAGTACATATTGCTGCCTTTAGTAGTATTGTATTTTGTTATTCTGATAATTTATGAAGGCAAGATAATCTTTACATGGGACTGGCCCAGCGGCTGGGTTGCAAATCTGGTCTTATGGTATTCAGTGGTAGGCATCCTGTCGATGCTCCTGCTTTATCCGCTCCGATTAGGAGATAAATACAAATGGCTTAATATATTTTCAAATTGGTTTTTCCGGGCGTTGGTTCCTCTACTTATCATGCTATTTATATCTATTTTTAAAAGAACATCAGAATATGGAATTACTGAGAGCCGATACCTTGTTATTGCTATGGCTATTGGCCTTTCCATTGCTGTTCTTTACTTTATTTTCAGTAAAGTAAAAGATATGAGAATCATCCCCATTATCTTATGCTTTATTGCTTTTCTTTCCTCATTCGGTCCCTGGGGTGCTTTTGCTGTTTCAGAAAAGAGCCAGAAGTCCCGCCTCAATTCTCTTCTGATTAAGAACGAGTTATTAATTGATAAAACCGTTTCAAAAGCAGTGGGGGAAATCAACTTTGATGACAGAAAAGAGATTAGCAGCATCATAAGTTATTTGGTAGATCGACATGGGTTAACTCCCTTTGAAAGCATGTTTGCTGAAGAACTGCCGGAATCTTTGGATACCCTTTCTAAGAATAGTATCAAAACTGAGCTGGCAAAGATGATCGGCTTTGAGTACGTAAACCAATGGGAAACTTCAAACAGATCCATTTATTACTCATTAACTTTAAAAAATGAAAGCGTTTTAAACATTTACAATTATGACCAATTTGTTACAATCAATTCTACAACTGATAAAAAAGAGGGAAGATACATTTATCTTAACAGGGATTCTTGTTTGGTCAGATTAGATAAAGACAGTTCGTTTATGGAGTTTTTATTTAGTAATGATTCTGCGGCAAGAAGATTAGAACTTAAAGATCCTATTATTGATTTGATCAATTCCAAACCAGAATTTAATAGCGAAATAGCTGCAGAGGATATGACCTTTGATCTACCAAATGAAAATCCAAGGGTAAGGATATTAATAAATGATATTAGTGGCAATTATCATCCTGATAGCATTCCAACAATCAACACAATAAATTATCTCCTCCTAATTGACAGAGACTAGTAAAAATTATGCCCGCACCAACAATTATAGGCACCCGAATAACCCTGAGACAGATACGGAAAAGAGATGCTGAGTCAATTCAAAAGCATGCCCATGATAAATTGGTTTCCAGGTACATGACCTGCCTTCCTTTTCCTTACAAAATTGAACACGCCCTTTTGTGGATTAAAAACTGCCATCGCGTCAATAGAACCAAAACCGATATCATGTGGGGAATTCAGGATAACACAACCGGCGAGATTATCGGTGGAATAGGCTTGCATCACATTAATTATCAACATAAAAATGCCGAAACCGGTTATTGGATTGGAAGAAAATACTGGCGCTTGGGTTTGATGACTGAAGCGGTGAAACTGGTGTTAAAATATGCCTTTAAGGAATTAAAATTAATTCGGGTTTATGCTGTTTGTATGCATCCTAATACCGCCTCAATGGGTGTACTTATAAAAGTTGGATTCACCAAAGACAGCATTCAGCGAAAAGCCTGCTATAAAAACCGACACTGGTATGACATCCATGGCTTTGGAATATTGAAAGAAGAATTAAAAAATTAAGCGGTTTTTATTTTAACTCTTTAATGCTTCCCACTAATTCTTCGGACATCGGTTCAACTTTGGAATCAAATCGTTTTACCAGTTTACCCTGGCGATCGATAAGGAACTTGGAAAAATTCCACGCGATTTCACCCGGTAAATCGGATTTCTCCGTCATTGCCGCAAATAATGGATGCTTGTCGTCCCCTTTGACGCTTATCTTGGACATCATAGGAAAGGTAACATCATAATTGGTACTACAGAATTTAGCTATTTCCTCATTTGTTCCCGGCTCCTGCCCGCCAAAATTGTTGGCTGGAAAGCCCAGAATTACCAGACCGCTGTCTTTGTATTTTAGATATAGCTCTTCCAATCCTGCATATTGCCTGGTGTAACCGCATTTGCTGGCTACATTGACGATCAGGATGACATTCCCAGCATAATCAGATAAACTGGCGGGATCTCCATCTATTGTCTGAAAAGGAATATTTAACATACTGGTATCCTCATTTTGGATTTTGGTTTCTGTTACACTGTTTTTAACTGAAGATTCGTTCTTCATGTCCGATGATTGAGTCCAGGAAGTTGAACTAAGCGATAACAACATTATTATTATACTAAGTGGTTTGAGCATGGTTGAAAACTCCTTATTTTATTTAAATTTATCAGATGATAATTATATAGCCATGAAAACATAATCTGATTATCTTAGTTCCCTTCCTCGTATTAATTTTAGAGGTCATAGTCAATCCCGATCACATAACTCCATATTAAGGATTGACTTGTAAAATTTGTTGACATTCAATTTTATAATTAGTTAAATTAAATATGATAGAGTACTCACGATATAGTCTGATTTAGGCTGTATCCAACAAAGGAGGTGCAGTAATGGCGGAAAAGGACAAAGGGAAAAAGGAACAGAAGAAAAAACCTCAAAAATCCATAAAGGAAAAACGTAAAGAGAAAAAGGAAAAGAAGGAAAAATAATTTCTGTTTCTTAAATTTGAAAAAATTTTAGGCAGTATCACGGTGGTGCTGCCTTTTCTTGTATAAGTAGTCGTAGGTCGAAACCCCTGCCCCGAAGGGGTGCCGAAGGCAGGTTTCGACATTTTTGTTTTGTTTTATTAGAGGGGATATGAAGGAAAATATTTTATTGTCGAAACCTCCCTCATTACATTCGGGACCTACGGCAGGGGTTTCGACCT
>CAYPUP010000270.1:0-3733 GCA_964413795.1 uncultured Ignavibacteriales bacterium | reverse complement strand
TTGGCAATGTTTTCATTATAATTTACCTTTGAATTTATTATCATTGTCGCCTAACAGATATTAGACAGAAAAATTATATTATGATATGATAATTCCGTCTATCATTGTTTGCATTAGTTTTGCCTAACCTGTTAAAATAAAAAGGGTTTCTATGGTGAAAATAATGAATACCCACAATTCCAAAGAGCGCAGTGGTTTTTGGGAAGCTTACCGGGGGTGCGCGGAGGAGAACAGGGTACGGCCGGATCGTTCGCCATTCCATGTGAACTGGGCGAAAGACTTTGCCAATTTTCTGCCCGAAAAACCTTTGAAAGACAGGTCCAGAAAGGATGTTGAAGCCTTTCGCCCCTTCCTTCGACAAGCTCAGGACAAGCTCTTTGCCACCCATCTTCTTGAAGCGCGTTATGACATCCGAACGGTGCAGGAACTATTGGGACATGCCAGTGTCGTCACCACCATGATCTACACCCACGTACTAAACAGGCCCGGGCTCTCAGTAAAGAGCCCAGTGGATATCTGAAGAAGGTAAAGAACAATAATGTAGTGCGGGCTCCCGAGGGCATCCAGCCTCGGCCTTCTTAGGATGACAGAACATTATCAAAAAAGGATTTACTCGTCAAGACATTCCAGCAATTCTCGGTGAGTTCGCAAACTATTGAGATTCTTCGCTTCGCTCAGAATGACAACTGGGGACTTTCGTAATGTCATTCTGAAGGAGTCCTAGCGACTGAAGAATCTCGCTGTAATTTCACCGAGAATTGCTGAAGACATTCAAATTTCTTAATCTTGCTGGTTTTATTGTGGGTTGGACTTCTTGAAGGGTCAAGATAATCTATTTTTATAATCCTGATAACCAAATTCTTTAATTAACCTGAACCCTGACTTTTCACTCCATATTCCAATGCAAGGATGACTAACGCCATTGAACATGGTCGTTTTTACAGTCGTGTAATGAATCATATCATCAAAGACGATTTTATCACCGGGCCTTAATTCTTTATCAAATGACCAATTCCCCATAGTGTCGCCCGCCAAACAACTCATCCCTCCCATTCTGTAGGTTGGTTTTCCTACCCTTTCATCGGTAGCGCCCAAAATGACAGGTTTATAGGGCATTTCTAAACAATCGGGCATATGGCAAGTAAATGAAACATCGAGAATAGCAGTTTTTATGCCTTTATTTTCAACCATATCTAATATCGTGGAAACTAAGTAACCCGTTTGATAAGTAAAAGCGCTACCGGGTTCTAATATAATTTCAACATCATACTTATTTCTAAAATCTGTTAGGATATTAACCAGATGTTTTATGTCATAATTTTTCTTTGTTATCAGATGACCACCGCCCATGTTCACCCATTTTAGCTTAGGTAAAAACTTACCAAATTTGTTTAAAAAAACAGCCAACACTTTTTCGAGCGCAAAGGAATCCGCCTCAAATAATGTATGAAAATGAAAACCTTCAACCCCCTGTGGCACGGCGTCGCGAAGCTGTTCAGCAGTAACGCCAAATCGAGAGCCGGGTTTACAAGGATTATAAATGTCATAGGGAGAATCTGAAAACTCAGGATTAACACGCAAGCCAATTGAAACGCCATTTTGACTGGCAATCTTAAGATACTTTCGCAACTGGTTTATGGAATTAAAGGAAATATGGCTACTATATTTTAAAATGTCTGCTATCGTCTTGTCTTCAAAAGCAGGCGAATACGTATGCGCTTTTACTCCAAGCTCCTCAAATGCTAATCGCGCTTCATTTAGCGAACTTGTTGAAGCGCCCAAACTGTATTCTTTAAAGATCGGAAATACGCCCCAATTCGAGAAAGCTTTAAACGCAACGAGGACATCAATCGCGGCAGCATCTTTAACTTTTTTTATTAATTTTAGGTTATTTCGCAATAGAAGCTCATCAATCACATAGCATGGGGTTTGAATTTTGTTAAAGTCGATGGACATAGTTCTCAGGGAAAATTGGAATGTTGGAATAATGGAGTATTGGAATATTGCAAAAAGCAAAAAGGGGAAAATTCCTTTTTTACCGAACCCATTGTTCCACTATTCCATTCTTCCATTACTCCAGTTCTTATAATTCCAGATCTACATCGTTCACTTCGTGCCAAGGAAGTCCCTGTCGTTTCAATTGCTCCATGAATGGATCCGGGTTAAATTGTTCAGTGTTAAATACGCCGGGCGTTTTCCATTTACCCGTAATTAACATCATCGCGCCAATCATTGCAGGCACTCCAGCAGTATAACTCACGCCCTGTGCCCCAGTTTCCTTATAGGCATCCTGGTGTTTACAATTATTATAGATATAATATGTTTTCTCCTTATAATTCTTGATGCCTCTGATCCGGCAACCAATGGAAGTTTCGCCTGAATAATGTTCACCGAGTTCGCCCGGATTGGGCAATACCGCTTTAAGGAATTGAATAGGCACAATTTCTTTGCCCTCATACAGGATGGGTTTAATGCTGGCCATTCCAATATTTTGAATCACACGTAAATGGGTTAAATACTCTTGTCCAAAAGTCATCCAGAATCGAGCTCGTTTTAGAGTAGGAAAATGTTTAACCAATGATTCCAATTCTTCGTGGTAAATAAGATAAGATTCCCGGGGTCCGATATTTGGATAATTTAATGGTTTGTGAATTTCGTGGGGTTCTGTTTCAATCCATTTTCCATTTTCCCAGTATTTACCTCTTTGGGTAACTTCACGAATATTGATTTCTGGATTAAAATTGGTTGCAAATGGTTTTCCATGGTCGCCTGCATTACAGTCAACAATATCAAGAGTGTGAATTTCGTCAAAATGATGTCTGGAGGCATAAGCGGTGAAAACTCCTGTCACTCCCGGATCAAAACCACAACCTAAAATGGCTGTTAGTCTTGCATTTTTAAATCTGTCATGGTACGCCCATTGCCATTTATATTCGAATTTAGCGACATCGGGTGGTTCATAACTTGCGGTGTCTAAATAATTCACTCCTGTTTCAAGACAAGCATCCATGATCGTTAAATCTTGATAAGGCAGCGCTACATTGATGACCATTTCTGGTTTAAAGCCTTTAAATAATTCAACGAGTTGTCGAACATTATCAGCATCAACCTGAGCCGTCTTAATTTTATTGGCGGCAACTGCTTCAGCAATGGCATCACACTTTGATTTTGTACGGCTTGCCAGCATGATATCAGTAAACACCTGCGGAGCTTTTGCAACTTTATGGGCAACAACGGCGCCTACACCACCTGCTCCTATGATCAGTACTTTAGCCATTATCTCTCCAGAATTTTAGTGAAACTGTCCAAAGAGATAGAGGTGAGATCCCCTTCGATTTGGGAGATAAACCCTTTGGTCAAACCGGCATTTTCTGCCAGTTCCTCCTGAGTCAGGTTGCTCATCTGTCTTAAATTTCGAATCCGTTCCCCCGATCTTCATAAATCCTGTGAGAATAGTATAAAAAGAAATTTGTTTAGTAATCTGTAAGACATTATAAGAAGAAATAAGTTTAATAAACTAAACCATCAAAATTATAACGCCTTTTTTTGATTTGTCAAGAATTTTTTTGTGAGCCGATGTTTCGAATGGTAACGAATATGGCGAATGACTCGAATAGCAACGGGTTATTCTGCAGATTCGCTATCATTCGTATGATTCGCTTTTAAGGGGTTTACCCCGTTAGAAATAATACCCCCTTGCTTTGTAGTCCCGCCTATGGTGAAATTAGATTTT
>CAYPUP010000269.1:0-3735 GCA_964413795.1 uncultured Ignavibacteriales bacterium | reverse complement strand
AGTACTATTTTCGATCAGATGGCCACCGGGGTTGCATCTATTGATGCCGATGGTATTGTCACTCTTGCCAACAAAGCCTTCGTAAATATAATGGGTGTGAAGTCGATACTGAACAAACTATGGAATGAAATAATTATAGCTCCCGAATTAAAATTAGAAAATCTAAAAATTTATTCAAATAAAAATGAAGAGTTTGAATTAGAATTGAATATCAATGGCGAGCCGAAGACGCTTCTTATTGCAGTTTCCGATATTGTTTTTGATGAAAATTATCCTCCTGGTTTGGTGATAGTCGTTTATGATGTAACTGAATTAAAAAAATATGAACATGAGTCAATTCGAAAAGAAAGGCTCTCAGAAATGGGGAATCTGGCCGCCGGAGTTGCTCATGAGATTCGTAATCCACTTAATACTATATCAATTGCTGCTCAAAGGCTGGCGTTGGAGTATAAGCCGGAGGATAATAATGAAGAATTTCTTGCCTTTACGAATGAAATCAGAAACGAAACCAAAAGACTCAATGATATTATAACAAAATTCCTTGCCTTGACGCGGGAAGATATTAAAAAACATTCCCCGATTAATTTAGAAACATTTACTAATGATTTTGTCCGGTTTATTTCAGCTGAAGCAGATGAACTTGGAATAGAGATATCTTTAGATGTCGATGCAGGCTTAATTGTCAATGGAGAGGTTGACAGTTTGAAGCAGGTCTTCACAAATTTGTTCAACAATGCCAAAGAAGCTCTGGCAAAACAGGATAAGAAAATCATAGCAATAAGAGCCATGCGAGAAGATGAGATGGTTATTATATCTTTTTCGGATAATGGACCGGGGATAAATCAGGAGACAAGAAAAAAAGTATTAACTCCGTATTACACAACCAAAGAAGCCGGTACCGGGCTCGGACTTCCGACTGTTCACAGAATTATCAGCGAGATGCACGGGTCACTCACTATCGCTGCTTCTGAATTGGGGGGAGCCGCGATTATAATTAAGTTATAATACTATTAAAATAATGTCTGGTGGATACCAATAAAAAAAGCGGTTCGTGTGAACCGCTTTTTCTTATACAGGAATAATATTATTTATCTTTAACCTGTGCTTTTAACCATTCGGTAGAGACTGATTTCGGACGAGTGATCGGTGTTCCAAGGGCACGGTTGAGTATTTGCTGTGACAGCATACCCATCGCACGTGACACTGAGAAGAGGACCGTATAGTATTCGAATTGAGTTAAACCAAAAGCAAAAAGAATTGAACCGGAGCCGGCATCAACGTTCGGCCATGGACTCTTAGCTTTACCATGCGCTGTAAGAACGCCGGGAACGGTATCATAAACAAGCTGAGTAGTAAGATATACCGGATCTTTCGGAATATGTTTTTTCCCAAACTTCAGGAAAGCAGTGAAGCGAGGATCGGTAACTCTGAGAACGGCATGGCCGTATCCCGGAATGACTTTACCACTATTGAGGGTTTCCCAGGCATAATCTTCGATCTGCTTCTTGGTGGGGACGCCTTTAAATTTATCGATAGTTTCCAAAACCCATTTCAGGCATTCCTGATTTGCCAGTCCGTGCAGAGGTCCAGCCAATCCGTTCAGACCTGCTGAAACAGCATAGAACGGATCGGAAAGAGCAGAACCTACGGTATGGCAAGTATTAGCTGAAACATTTCCGCCTTCATGATCGCAGTGCAGAGTGAGATACAAACGCATCATCTTGGCTGTATTGCCTTTCATTGAAGGTAAGCCAAGCATATTAGCATAATCAGCCGCCCAATCAAGTTTCGCTGACGGAGCAATTAATTTTGCTTTGTGATATTTAATGCGATAGACGCCGGCTGCGATGGTATGAATTGTACCCATAACCCGCAAAGCATCTTCAAGGGTAGCATCCCAGTAATCCAGTTTATTCATGCCTTCAGCATAACGTTTACGGAAGACTGATTCATTTTCCATGGCCAGAATAGCAGTATCAAGCATTGCCATCGGATGCGAAGTCTTGGGCATTGCTTTGAGAACTTTCCAGACATAGTCAGGAACCTTACCATAAGTTTTTAATTCTTTCTGGAAAAGTTTCAGTTCTGCCGGAGTCGGAAGTTTTCCAGTGCAAAGCAACCAGAAAATTTCTTCCGGGATTTTGTCGTTAAGTTTATCAAGGTGGATTTTCCGAATAATCAAACCCTGATCAGGTTCAACTACGGATGTATCACAAACCATAGCTTTTACACCGCGCATACCTCCGATTGCCTGAGCAATTGTGACTTCGGAAATTTTATGATCTCCATACTTCTTGAGAAGATCAGTACGTTCCTGTCGAAGCTTAGGAATCATTTCGGCCAGTGTTTCCTTCAATGTTTTTGTCGCGGCCATTGAGTGCTCCTTAACTTAATGTATGTGGTTGAATTTTATTAATTTACTTCTCCATTTTTTCATTTAATGTGAAACAATTCACATTATCACGGGGTATTGTAATACTGGTTTAGTTGATTGTCAAGAGGTTAGAGTATAAATATTTTAATTCTGAATAAAATTTATGGGAATATCTTGCCTGGGTTTAGAATATTGACTGGATCAAAGATTTCTTTAAATTTTAACATGTACAAAATAGTAGATTTATCGAATTCCAACCCAATAAACCTGCGTTTGGCAAGGCCGATGCCATGTTCCCCTGAAATTGTACCCCCAAGCTGAATGGTCCTAATCATAACCTGTTCAACATTTTTTTCAATTTCTTCCCCTTCCGTTTCAGTCCCATTCATACCCATCATATTAACATGAAGATTGCCGTCCCCGGCATGGCCATAACAGTTAATCCTGATCGATGATATCGCATTTAACTCCCTGACAAAATCGACTATCTCCGGGAATTTAGAGATCGGAACAGCCACATCTTCCGAGACCCTGATTTTACCCAAAGCTTTCATCGCTTTGGATATGTTTCTTCTAACTTTCCATAAGGATTCAGCTTTTTGGCTATCTTCCTCAATCCGTAAATATTTTGAATTATTGCATTTACAAATCCTCCTGATCAATGCTGTCTGACCTGAAATATCAGAGTCTGAGGTTTCAATCAAGAGGATGGCTTTAACATTATCAAGGAAATCGGTCTTTTCGTATTCATTGACGCAGGCAGCCGCATCCCCATCGATATATTCCAAAACGGTAGGGATAATGCCGCTCATTACGATCTGGGAAACAGCTCTGGCTCCATCTTTGGGGGAATCAAAGGCGGCAAGAAGGGTATTGCCCGATAGTACTGCGTCTATTAATCTGACCGCAATTTCAGTAATAATACAGAGTGTTCCCTCCGAGGCTATAAAAACATCACCCATATTAAAGCCCTTATCCTTATTATATATCCCGGTAGAAAAGTCATTTCCATCAGCGAGAATTCCTCTGAGTCCAATAACATAATCTTTGGTGACACCAAATCTCTTACACCGCAAACCACCGGCATTTTCAGCGACATTTCCCCCCAGGGTGGACTCTTCATAACTGGCCGGATCAGGGGGGTAGGCTAAACCAACTTCGCTGGCTTTATCCTGTAAATTCTTGGTAATTACACCAGGTCCACACAGGGCGATTCTATTCTTTTGATCAATTTCAAGTTTTTGCATTTTTTCAGTGGAAAGGACAATGCTTCTCTGTGTAGGGACACAACCTCCTGAAAGGCCGGTGCCGGCACCGCGAGGTATAACCGATAGCTTTTGTTCAAGGCAAAACTTTAGAGT
>CAYPUP010000268.1:0-3747 GCA_964413795.1 uncultured Ignavibacteriales bacterium | reverse complement strand
TTCATATACCGTTCCATTTTACTACTTCCCATTAAAATCTGAAGTCTGGGATATTAATGGCAATTTCGTGACCCATATAGCTGACCTTCCTCTGGCAGATAATATTCCGGTTACTTTTGGTTCAACCCGTACCGGACGACGTGATATTGCCTGGCGGGCAGATGCTAAAGCAACTCTTTATTGGGTTGAAGCGCTCGATGACGGTGATGCCGGTAAAGAGGCGGATCTAAGAGATGAGGTATATTTATTACCGGCTCCATTCGATAAAGATCCTATTTCGCTTATCAAGCTGAATTTACGATTTAATAATATAAGATGGGGGGATGACAAACTCGCATTGGTTTCAAGCTCGTGGTGGAAAACAAGACAGACCAAAACCTGGCGGGTCAAGCCCGGTTCCCCGGATAAAAAACCTGAATTAATTGTGGACAGATCATCCGAAGACCGTTACAGCGATCCCGGTGATCCAATAATGACCGAATCAAAATATGGAACCAGCATCCTTTTAACAGCCGATAATGGCAGCACTCTCTTTCTTTCCGGCAATGGTGCCTCGCCTGAGGGGGATATTCCATTCTTAAATGAATTCAATCTAACTACCAAGAAAACAACGAAACTATTCCAATCAGAAGCTCCATATTATGAGAGTATTGTCCGGCTTCTGAGGGCTGATAATCGTATTCTTTTAACTCGTCGTGAATCAGTAACCGAACAGCCCAATTATTTCATTCGCAATCTTAAAAATGATGAACTAACCCAGATTACAGAATTTCCACACCCTACTCCTCAGTTGAAGGATATCCAAAAAGAGCAGATCCGTTATGAACGGGCTGATGGAGTTCAGCTTACTGCGACTCTCTATCTTCCTGCCGGCTATAAAGTAGAGGATGGTCCTCTTCCGGTTTTAGTGTGGGCTTATCCTCAGGAATACAAAAGCGCTGATGCTGCCGGACAGGTGACTGATTCTCCGTATCGGTTTGTAAGAGTGGGAACCTATTCAGCCAAAGTTTTTCTTGCGTTGGGTTATGCTATTCTCGATGACCCTTCAATGCCTATAATCGGCGAGGGGGATGAGGAACCCAATGATTCTTATGTTGATCAGTTAGTTTCAAGTGCTCAGGCAGCGGTGGATGAATTAGTCCGTAGAGGAGTAGGTGATCCCAATCGGATGGCGATAGGGGGACATTCTTATGGCGCCTTTATGGCTGCCAATCTTTTGGCCCATTCTGACATCTTTAAGCTCGGTATTGCACGAAGCGGAGCCTATAATCGCACCCTGACCCCATTTGGCTTCCAGTCCGAGGAACGTACTTTCTGGGAGGCTCCCGAAGTATATTTTGAAATGTCGCCATTTATGCATGCCGATAAAATCAATGAACCGATTCTTCTGATTCACGGCCTGGCTGATAACAACAGCGGAACATACCCGCTTCAAAGTGAAAGATTCTATGCCGCTTTAAAAGGACATGGCGCTACCACACGGTTGGTAATGCTCCCGAATGAAAGTCATGGCTATCAGGCTCGTGAATCGATCCTTCATTGTTTATATGAAATGAACGATTGGCTCGATAAATATGTAAAAAATGCGGAGTAGATTTCACTCTTATAAAAGAAGAGGACAAGTCAATTTAATGTATCACTTTAGCTGTGTTAGCTAACCTATCGTGAAATATATGTCCGATACTCAGCGTTGTAGCGATGGACTTCTGGACAATGGAGAGAAATGCAATAGCCTTTACGGCTATTGCATCATCAGTTTTAAACCCACCATTCCGGGGCCAGACGCTGGGTAATTTCTACAATCTCCCGGTCGATGGAGCTAAGAGCTCCTCTCTGAATCAACCCTTCAAGAGCATCATTAAGGAGAGTCAGTTTATCCCGGATAGGAACCGAGGCGGGATAATATTCATTATTAAAGAAAATTCTATATCTGCTGCGATCTCTTTCTGACTCAAGCATCTTCCCGATCGTTTTCTCTAATTTTTTGCCCTTTAGATTCTCCAGTTTTTCCTTAGGTGATGTCATAAGAACGATAGTTGTATCCAGAGAATTATGGCATTCAAAGACCATCTTCCAGCATTCGGTAATACCAAGGGAATTGATGGTCAGGACATTAACCGAGATAGTTCTGTTTTCGGAGTCAGCTTTGACCCCTTTCAGGAAGGGGAGATAAATATTATCTGTAATCGAACCAAAGGCGCTTATTCCTCCGGCAAAAGGGTCATCGATTATATCATGAATGGTAAAATAGGGTTTCTGCTGGAAGCGGGCATCCTGAATCATTATCAGTTCTTCTTCGGTGTAATGAAAACGGTTCTCCCATAGTTCTTTTGGAGAAGCCCCTTTTTTGGTAAGGGAAGAATGACTGGTGAGCATACCGAGAGCTTGTCCGCCTCGCCATACAAGAGGGAGGACGCCCACGGCCCATTCAGCCGATCCGCCAACTTCACCGATCATACAGTTCAATGATCGACCATTGGGGAATTTGAGATCATCCAATCCCAGTATCAAAGAAGGGTAAAGGTCGCCATCGGTATCATATGGAATCGCAACACCGGCTTTGTTTAACTCATCCATAGCTGGATGATGCCGCCTGCGATCAATAAAAAATGAGCTGAGTTTTTTGAGATTGGAGTGGCCGTAGGATTCGGCGATAATTTTTGCCGATTCGATAAGAGTTTTATTACGCGGGTTAAATTCAGGAAAATAAGCTCCGCTCATCCAACGCTGAACATAAATGTCCGGGATATGCCTCTTAACCTGGGCTTCTATAAGAAAGAGGGCCGTCAAACTTGAATGCAAACCTTTTACGGATTTGGTTGTGCCATCAATAACATCATTACCCATCGATAACAACGAAACATTGGTGGGCATATCGCCGCCATAGGTTTCTCGGTGTTGCTTTTTACCAAATAAAGCTCCAACAGCAATGGTCGGATTTCCACCAACCTCTTTGCCCGGTTTGGCTCTGACACCTTCGGTTAAGGTTGATTCGATGAGTACTTCTTCCCCGATGGGAAGGGTTTCAGTGGTAAGCTGCAGAACCTCCGACATAACCTGAGCGGCTGTTCTGTCGTTGGCTCTTTTAAGTTCGTTTATTAATTCCTTAGTCCTTTTTTCTTCAGGAACTTCATTTAGGCTTCCCCGTCCATGAACACCAACCGCAACAGCCGACAAAGCTCCGGAAAGGATGACCGATTCTCTCAATTTTCTGTTTCGGAAGGCTCCTAAGTTGGATTCCTTGTTCTGAGTGTCGTCAAGAACAATTATTTCGCCTGATATCAGTGAAATATCATATAACTCACAGATAGAACTGTGGGTTAGATTGAATTCGATAATTTTGTCTTTGGAAAAAGGGAATGATTTTAATTTTCCTTTATATTGCATTCTTTGATCGGCGACGTCAAATCTTAATGTTTTACTCATGTATTTTTCCTGACTTAGGATTATTCAATAACCGCTAATCCCTGATTTTATAAGTTATCATGGTCAAGAAATAACGCAATTGGACTCAGATTGCAAGTGAAAATATCTGGGAGTAATATTATTAAAAAGATAATTATTATAGATAATTTATAAAAATGCCTATAGACCCGAAATTCCTTGCCATTGCCGACTCCCTTAACTATTATTTCAAGACTTGCAGGTATGGCTGTTTTTTTAAGAATACCTGTATTATATAAGAATAATGTTCTTTAAAATATGGAATGAATATGAAAGAATTACTTTCCGGAAATGAAGCGGTTG
>CAYPUP010000267.1:0-3757 GCA_964413795.1 uncultured Ignavibacteriales bacterium | reverse complement strand
TTACGTTACATATTTGACTAAATTTACGCCTTCGCTTGCTACCGACATTGAACAGGATAATGACATCCTTCCGGCATCATATGCACTATACCAGAATTATCCCAACCCATTTAATCCTGCGACTTCTATTGAATTCGATCTGCCGATTAGTTCCGATGTTCAAATTAATATATTCAATAATCTCGGACAAAATGTTTTAACTCTCGTGGATAGACAATTATCCGCCGGAAGCTATTCAATCGAATGGGATGGCACGAACAAAAACAATGATCAAGTTTCATCCGGAGTCTATTTCTATAAATTGACTTCCGAAGCATACACCGAGACAAAAAGAATGATACTGCTGCGATAGCTACAACCGATTCAGGACATCTGCAAATTTTGCCGCCATTTTATCCGAAGCATATGGCTGGGAATAATCCGGCAGGGGTTTACTTACCTCTTTTTTATCTTTAAATAATTCAATTTGCTTTTGTAGAAATGAAATAGCCCTATCAGGATTTTCATTATCAAAAGTCAATCCGCTGTCCGTTGAATTAATTAACATTGCCAATTCTCCCTCAGAATGTGCATAGGCTAGAATTGGACGACCAGAAGAAAGAATGGTATAAATCCGACCGGTGGAGATTCCCTTTTCTTCGGGTTGCACACCCAAATACATTAAAGATGCCTTTGATAATAATTTTATAGTATCAGATCGTTTTTGAATGCCATTGATTTCTATTTTATCAGTCAGTTTATATTTTTCCAGTTGCGGTAACAGCCAATTATTATCAAACAACCCAACCTGTACTAATCGTGTTAGTTTATATAAAACAGGATTTTCACCTCTTAATTTTGAGATTACCTGAAACAGCGGCTCAACCGGACAGAGGTCGTTTATCGAGCCTAAAATACCTATGTAAAAATAATCTTTGTCGGGACTCTTCCATAGTTTAGCAAGATCAATATCAAAAGAATTATAAATAACATGATCAGCCTTGATATAATTCCCAACCGAGGAATTGATAGCTGTAATTGTTGATGCTTGTTTTTTTATTGAATCGAGAAGATTGAGGCCGTCCTTAATTTTATCTGAATCGGACTGATATGTTTTTTCGATGGGATAAACAGTCCAATAGTCCCTGAAATCAGCAATCCAGGGTATCGCAAATACTTTATGCAGCCCCTGTGCTACAAGATGCACCGATACTGGAGGGGAGGTGGAAATTATCGCATCATATTTTCTGTTGTCAAGTAATGTCTTCCCTAATTTTACCGCTGATCGTACCCAGCCAATTTTAGAGTCCGGGAAAAACTTATTCGAAGCCGGTTTGCTTCGGGCGATCAATGATCCTTTTACTTTTCGAATACCCAGCAGATACATCAGCCGTTGCGGGTCAAAGGAACCGGCGCGATAAATATTATCTTTGGAAAAGCCTTCAAGCAATTCCGGTTCAAATAAACGATAAGCAACGGGCTTTACAGTCAGAACATGACACTCCCAGCCAAACTCATGTAGATGTTTGTATAATGCCAGAGGACGTCCGACTCCGGCGCCGCCAAGAGGGGGGAAATAATAACAGATGAGCAGAACCCTTCTACTGCTCATTCTTCTTTGCCTCGATAAGCTGATGCATTAATTCGATCTGCTTCCTCATATTTTCCTCGAAAATCCCCCGCTTTTGTACTTCTTTAAGATTTCCCTGATGCATTTCAGCATTTTGGTTTTTATTACTGATAATTTCACTAATAATCATTTCCAATTGTTTGGGCTCCGAAAATGAAAAGGTAAACCCGTTTTGAGGATTAAGCCATTCTTTTACCCCCGGAATATCCCCTGCCACCGGAATCAGACCCAGCGCCATCCCTTCTATTAAAGAAATGGGAGATGAATCCGAAAGAGAAGCTGAAAGATAGACATCAAACCAGGACATAAATTGCATGAACTGCCCTCGGGGCATTTTTTTATAAAGAGTTATGCCCCCTCCTAAATAATCAGAACACGCATCCTGAAATTCCGGCAGCAATGACCCGAATTCCGGAAAAGTGATTTCGATTTTCATCTCTTTGATTAGCGGTTCAAGCGCTTTAACTATAAATGGATTATTGTAAACCTTTTCATGCGGTCGAGGGACAATAATTTTCAAAGGTGAATGGAGGGCATAATCGATCTTATGGAAATTGATATATTTTTCTTCTATCCCCCAGTCAATAACTTCTGATCTTTTTAAGGGGGTCAGCTTTTTTGCCTCTTCGGCAAGGTAGATTGAATCAGCAACAACGCAATCGACCTCTTTAAGAGCCTTGACAACTTTATAATGCCTGAGCCTCGACATATGCGGTACAAGCAGAACATCCGATCCCTGAATATGAAGGACACGCGGAATAGTCTTAAATTTTTTTAATAATGCGACTAAAAAACCATATCCCGAAGCAAAGTGGGCATTGATTATATCCGGTTGGAATTTTCTGATAATTTGATGAGCACGGGGAATTGCCTTTAGGTAATACTTGGTCTGCACGCCGCCTTTATTCACCAGATGAAAGTGAAGCATCTTCCCCCGTTCGACCGATGCTACGAGGACATGGCACCCCTGATGGCGCAGTTCATGGGCAAATCTTTCGGTATGAAATGACCGGCTGTCAGCCAGTAAAAGAATTTTTAATTCTTTTTCAATCACAGAAACTTCCCCACCCCTCTTTTTAAAATCAGGCAATTATAATAATACGGAACTCCCCCCCATTTGCTTTTATAAAACTCAACTCCTTCGGCCTTGTCGGGCGAGGCACCCAGGTTGAGATATTTTATTCCCCAGGCTGATGCTTTTTGAGCAGCATAATAAGGCATATATTTATTTGGCTGCAGGAATGAATACTCTTCGTCTATATATGACTGCCAATGAAGAATATTATCCTGCTCCAAAAAGAAAATATTAGATGCAACCGGATGGCCTTCATATTCGCACCAGAACCACCAGATGCGATTATCATTTTCAGCAAGTTCAGCTAAAGCTTTAAAAAATTCCGATGCATACTTTGGCTTAACGCCAATTCTTTTTTCCGTTTTTTTCACTAATGACAAAAATCCACTAAATTGTTCATCATATTTAAAGATTGAAGGGGCAATGCCCCCATTTTCAGCTTTGTGAATTTGCTGGCGAAGTTTTTTGTCGGGAGGCTGCCAATCAGGATCTGAAATATCGACCAACGTTGTCCGGCAATTTTCTATTTTATAAGCATTATTTTCAGGAAGAGTCTTATAATAATCAAATAAATAGGTTTTTACATATTTTTTCTTAACTATCTCATTGAGAATTGCTTTTCCTGATGCGGTTTTTAGTTCATCGGTGATACTGCTGAAAACAATACTTCCATAGCAGCCATTGGGCATAGACATAAACCGAATGAGCGGCTTTGATCCGAATTCAACTCCCGGAAGGATAGCTGCGATTTTATTTTCATGCTCTGCAAACCATGCCACAGCCTTCCCCCCTTTGGTTTTCCACAAGTTTGCAAATCCTGTTGACGTAAATAAAGAATAATTATTCAGTCTGTTTTGTATTTCATCGGGTAATTGATGAGAAGGACAGCATGATACATTTATCATTCACGTACCAAAAGAAATTTTCCGGAAGTAATTTCACCTTCTTCACTGGTAATGACAAAGAGATATACCCCGGAGGCAACTTCTTTCCCTTTTATGTTTTTCCCATCCCAGGGAATATTTACCGGAAAATTATCAACCGCCTCTCCGGCAACAGTGTAAATATTTACC
>CAYPUP010000266.1:0-3781 GCA_964413795.1 uncultured Ignavibacteriales bacterium | reverse complement strand
TTTTATACCAAAAATAATTTAGATTGCAAACTAAATTCAGAAGAAGCGCCGAATTGGACAATGGCGCTTCTTTTTTTGTCGGGGAAACCCTTTTAAATATTTGAACAAATTAACCGGAAAAGCATTATGGTAACTATGAAGGAAATATTATTTCTTATATTTGTGTTTGGATTTATAACAGGATGTAATTCAAACGCCAAAGATAAAACTGAAAGGTCGGAAATGATACAGGAGCATAGTGAACATAAATTTACAAATCATCTTATAAACGAAAACTCTCCCTATTTGCTATCCCATGCCCACAATCCGGTTGATTGGTATCCCTGGGGAGAGGAGGCTCTCAACAAGGCTAAAGAAGAGGACAAGCCGATATTTTTATCAATCGGCTATTCTGCCTGCCACTGGTGTCATGTAATGGAGGGGGAATCGTTTGAAAACGAAGAAATCGCCGCCCTTATGAATGAGAGTTTTATCTGCATCAAAGTCGACCGGGAGCAGCGCCCCGATCTCGATCAGATTTATATGACCTTTACTACCGCTCTGACCGGTGGTGGTGGATGGCCGATGTCGGTCTTTTTGACATCTGATCTTAAACCTTTTTTTGCCGGGACTTATTTTCCTCCTGAAGATCGTTATGGCCGCCCGGGATTTAAAAAAATTTTAACAGAAATCAGTATCGCTTATAGAGATGAAAAAGATAAATTATTTGTTTCAGCCAATTCTATCTTTGATCAAATAAACAGCTCGTTAACTGCTCCATCAGCTGAGACTTCGATATTGACAGCACAAATGATTAGTACCGGCGCCAGAATGCTGATGAGAAATTTTGATAATGCCAATGGTGGTTTTGGAGGAGCGCCAAAATTTCCGCATGGCACTGAACTCTCATATTTTCTCAGGTACTTCAATTCCAGCAAAGATTCATCTTATCTTGAAGCAGCTGAAAAAGGATTATCAACTATGGCCAGAGGGGGAATCTATGATCATCTTGGAGGAGGGTTTGCCCGCTATTCAACCGATGCAAAATGGCTCGTTCCTCATTTTGAAAAGATGCTCTATGATAACAGTTTGCTTATTCCCGTTTATGTCGAAGCTTATCAAATTACCGGCAAAGAAGAATATAGAAAAATTATTCGTGAGACGCTTGATTTTATAAGCCGAGAAATGACTGATGAAACGGGAGGTTTCTATAGCGCTCTTGATGCTGACAGTGAAGGCAAGGAGGGCAAGTTTTATGTCTGGACCAAAGAGGAAATCGACAGGATTCTTGGGGAAGACTCGCCTGTTTTTTGCAATTATTATAACGTAACGGATTTTGGTAATTTTGAAGGGAAGAATATCTTAAATCTTACTCCTGTTTCGGATAGGGTAAGAAGTGAATACAGCTCTGGTAATTTTGATGAATTTATAAATTCATGCCATCAAAAACTGATGCAAGAGCGTTCCCAGCGCATTCGTCCCTTAACCGATAACAAGATTCTGACCTCATGGAACGGATTAGCTTTGAGCGCCTTCTGTAAAGGGTATCAAATTACCGGTGATAAGAAATATCTGGAAGCGGCAGTCAACAATGCCAAGTTTGTCAAAAATGAGCTCTATCAAAACGGCAAACTAACCCATGCCTATCGCAATGGAGTCCACCTCGAAGGGGAATTCCTTGAAGATTACGCCTATTATATCAGAGGCCTTCTTGATTTGGCTCAAACTGATTATAAGAATACCGAACAATGGTTAAATTTTGCATCGGAATTAGCCTCAAACAGTATTGATCTTTTTATGGATGAAAAAGGGACATTCTATTTAAGGCCGGGTGGGCAATCCGATTTGATAATGCGCCCCAAAGACGAAACCGATGGAGCCCTCCCGGCTTCCGGATCGATGCTTATTGGATCGTTATTTAAACTCAACCGCATTACAGGGGAAGTAAAATTTCTTGATGCGGCTGAAAAGAGCTTACGAAACCTTGCGCCGATTATTGAAAAATATCCCGGTTCAATGGCCTCGGCTCTTATTGCTCTTGATTATTATCTTAGCGATAAAATTGAAATTATTATTGTCGGCAATCAAGAGAGCCGTAATAAAATGATAAGCGAAATAAACAACCGCTTTATTCCGAACATGATTGTTGCTGTCAGTGAGGATGGAAAAAATGATATGCCCCTGTTTGAGGGGCGCGCCGGCGATGGCCGCAACGCTAAGGCCTATGTTTGCCGCAATTCCGCCTGCCAACTTCCGGCTTCAACTGTTGAGGATTTAAAAAAGCAACTGGACGGGATCTGATCCCTTATATATAATCATGAGTAACATTCTTTATCAGGAGGAAATGCTTCAATGATGACAGTGAAAATGGATTGGAAGGGGAAGATGAAATTCGAAGGAACGGGTGTTTTTGGTCATAAAATTATAACCGATGGTCCTAAAGGATTTGGAGGTGAGGAATCAGGTTACAAACCAACTGAACTTCTGCTTTATGGAATAGCCGGCTGTACCGGGATTGATGTGGTCAAAATCATGGAACGGATGAAGCAAAATCTGACCGATCTTTCAATCGAAGTAATTGCCCACCAAAAAGAGGAATACCCCAAGTTTTTTTATTCCTTTGAGATCAAATATTACGCCAAAGGAGAAAATCTCGACGAATCCAAACTGGCCGAGGCAATAGAGCTTTCTCATTCCAAATTTTGTTCGGTAAGCCAGACTGTTGAAAATGAGGCAAAGGTTACAACCAGCTATGAAATTTTATAAAAATAAATGAATCATTCTCAGGCAAAGCCAGTCTAATTTATAAAAGGAGAAAAGATGCTGGAAAATTTTATTTTTGAAAAGAAAACCGATAAATCTTTTGATGAAGTAGTAGCGAACATTGAAAACCAGACCGCAGAACATAAATTCAAAGTTTTAGCTGTTCATAATGTTCAGGAGACATTAGCCGGAAAAGGATTTGAGCGAGGCCCATTGAAAATTATCGAAATCTGCAATGCCGGGTTTGCTCATCAAGCTTTACAGAAAGATCCCAGAGTGGCATTGTTTATGCCCTGCCGGTATGCTGTTTATACTGAAGCCAATAAGACAGTCGTAAAACTTCTAAGCCCGAGTATGATTTCTGTTATGATGCCCGAAGCCGGTTTGGATGAATTGGCTGGCAATGTTGACGAAACCATGAAGAGCATTATGAAAGCTTCGGTTTGAAAGATTTAAATCCGGATTATATAAATGAAAAAATTTTTGAATAAAAGAACTCTCGGCTTTACATTATTTGGCGGAGGGCTTGGATTTTGCCTCTTTTTAGTGTATATTAGCTTAGGTTCGACCTGACCGCTGATGTGCAACCCTTATCTGCCAACGGCAGTAGGGGCGGTGACCGGTGCGGTCATGTCAATTAGCGATGCAGCATAACTGCTTTTATTTGTATAGAGATATTTTATAATTTTAAATTTTATCAGGGGATTTAGAAGTGCCGTTATTTAAATACCAATGTTTGAACTGCAATAAAATTTTTGAGGAGCTGGTTCTGAGCAGTTCCGAAGAAGTCTCCTGCCCGGAATGTAAATCTGACAAAACAATTAAGATGGTTTCTCTGATTTCTTCTAAAGGCATTTCTTCCGGGTGCGGATCATCATGCTCTACCGCCAAATGTAAACCCGGCTGAGGATAAAAATTGAACCACAGGTTGTGGTTTAGATAGTCAAATCAAATAAGCAATACTTATTGCTTTTGTGCTACAATACAAACCCGCGTAGTATCCTTATCAGCTTTAGCAAAGGTTCCGCAACGATAAACA
>CAYPUP010000265.1:0-3786 GCA_964413795.1 uncultured Ignavibacteriales bacterium | reverse complement strand
CAAGCGGTGGGCTTTGTCTAAAACTCAGAAAGTCTATCTCGAAGTCATCAGGGGCACTGCTAATCTGGATACTTCGTCTGATCGGTCAAAGCCTTATAAAGATGCTTCATTTCATCTTTGTTGGTAACAAGACTACCCATTGGGGCCCCGAGTTGCCCAAATTTTATCTTGTGCTGGTCCTCGTTTGGTTTGCTGCGCAAATGTCTGCCCACGGTGTAGCTTCCCCCGTCGACCAGTATGGTAGAACCGTTGGCTCCATGACAACTCACGCATCTTGCTGAGTAAATTGCATCTCCGGTTGCAGCAATCCCATCCTTGCCGATGTTAGAGTATGCTATTGATCCCGTCGGATAAACTCCCGAGATCTGAAAATCATAAAGCGTGGAAACATCGATAGCTTCCAGTTTCATGAACCGAACAATATCCCAAATCTGGTCATCTGTGAAGATTGATCCGTAGTTCGGCATCTGATCGCCAATCGTGAAATTTGTGGTAGGATCGTAAGTCGAGAGGTTCTCTGTAATCGCGCGTCTGCCTGACGACTTTTTCATGGCGTCGAATAGCTCTTGTGGAGTTTTGCTCGCAGCAATCGAGCGAAGGTCTACTGATGAAACGTGGGGACGGCTGGCACTGGCGGCGCGCGAAATGTATGCCCCTTCACTACCCATTAAATCCCAACCATGGCACTGCTTGCATCGGAAGAAATCGGCACGGGAGTTATAATAGGTTGTGATATTGGCATCTGATTGGTTCCATCCAGTTTCTGTTGCCCAAAACTTGTCGTAAAGTTTCCCGCCCACAATTCCGTCAGCATTTGTGTAACCAGATGGATCGGTCGGAGAGGACGTTCCCTTTTCGTCATCACTGCACCCTGTCATGCTAATAACCAACAGACTTATAGCGAGTCCAGCAATTGTCAGCTTTACTTTTGAATACATAGTTTTAATTCTCCTTATCTAAAATTTGATTCTAATGTAAGAAACTGATTCTTACAACTCCTAAGACGATTAAAAAGATATTAATTGTATAGAATAAAGTCAATCTAAAAGATAGCGAAAATACATTTATGAAAGCTGGCAGACGGGACATCCTCCAGCCACGGAAACATTTTTTGAAACTAAACTGTAGAAATTACGAATAAGTCCGATAAGTATATTATAGCATGCTTCGTTTTAGGACAGTTACGTTGCTTTGCTAACAGATAACAATAATTGCCGGTGTGAACAGCCGGCTTTTTTAATGGCTATTATTTCCCTGCAGCCCGTTTGATTATACGGGCATATTTTTCTGTTAATGGTCCCGAAGCGTAAGTATCTTTTGCATATTTATGACCGGCCCCGGCAAGTTGTGTTCTTAGGGAATCATCATATAATAATTTCAATAAGGCATCGGCTAATTGCTGGCTGTTGTCCAATTCAACCAAAAGACCAGTCTCATTATTTCTTATTATGTCTGTAATACCTCCACTACGCACCCCGACAACAGCTGTTCCGCATAGCATAGCTTCGGATAAAGCCAGCCCAAATCCTTCCTGGAAGGAATTAAGAACCACAACCGATGCCCGATTATAAATCTCCCGCAATCTTTCCTGGGGAACCGGTTGGTTAAGTGTAACATTCTTTCTAAGTCCAAACTTGCCTATTAAATTTTCAATTTCAGCTTGTAATGGTCCGGTGCCATATATTTCAAGTTTTGCATTCGGTTTTTTCTCAATTACAAGCGCCATTGCTTTGATCAGATAATCCACCCGCTTTTGATTTGTGAACCGGGTTACAGCTACAATAAGGTCATTCTCTTTTTTTATAGTGGGGTCTTTGTAAAAAATAGATTCATCATGAGGTAAAGGTAAGACCTCCAAAATATGCTCCAATTTTGAATCAGCCGAAAGAATGGCTTCTCTAAGAAAATTAGATACAACAGTCCAGCGATTGAGTTTTCGGCAAAAACTTTTTAAATATCGGTAAAGAGCTTTTGAATATTTCCGCATCATGCGGACATCGGTGCCATGCGATGACAGTACCATAGGCAGGCTATATTTTTTTGCGATTGTTTTCATTACTATCCCTGATGGAACCAGCCAGTGCCCGGCGATAACATCGATATTTTCATTTTCAATGATTTTAGAAGCGGCTGCTCGAAAACAATCCAGGAACCGCTTAAATTTAAAAATTCCCCCCGGTGATCCCAAAACCAAATTCTGCATATTTCCCCGGTAAGCGATATCCTCGTTCTGGTCATTTTCGGCATACCGGAAACGATAAATTGTAACTCCGTCAATTATTTCATATTCCTCAGAACCGGGATCATGCGGAGCCAATACAATAGGCTTAATACCATATTTTAACAAATTCCTGGCTAAAAGAGATATAAATATCCCGGCATAATCCCCTTTGTAGCGGGGATAATTATGAGTCAAGATCAGCAGTTTTATTTCTTCAGCCATATTTATAGATTAAGTAAAACAATCCTTTAAAAAAAACTAATTTTTTATTCCGTTCTATTATGTTATATTCTAATTCTCAATTATGGTTACAAAAAATAACATAAATATCGATTTTGCCATAGACGTGGAATTTGACAAAATCCTGACCAATCCGATACTGGATATTGCTGCCCGGTTCTGGGAGAGGGAGCGCTATGAAGCATTTCAGATCTGCTATCGTTCAATGCGGGTGATAGATGATCTGGTGGACAATCGCAAAGTATCGGGGTTAGAAATTACTGAGCGTGAAATAGAATTTATAAAAAACCAAATCCTGAATTGGCTTGAATCTTTAAGGAATAACACCCCGATAGATTCCTTTCAAAAAGATCTTTTAGCTACAATTAATGCATTCAAAATCCCCCTCTGGCCCTGGGAAAGACTTGCAAAAGCAATGATTTATGACCTTGAACATAACGGTTTTAAGACATTTTTGATTTTTTTACGCTATTGCGAGGGGGCGGCAATTGCCCCGGCATCGATATTTATGCATCTCTGCGGTGTAACTGCTGACAAAACTAATGTATTTACTGATCTAAGAAAAGCAGCCCGTCCTTTAGCTATTTTTTCTTACATCGTCCATATAATCCGTGATTTTCAAAAAGACCGGCAGGCCGGTTTAAATTATTTTGCCGACAGTATATTAATCTCGGAAAATGTTACTCCACAAGACCTTAACGATGCAGCAACAGGGAATTCGATAAAGCCGGAATTTCGGTCATTAATTGGGAAATATCATCAGATAGAAGAGTATTACCGCAAAATGTCCAGAGCTAATCTTGATAATATCCTCCCGTTACTGGCTCCTCAATATCAACTCAGCCTGGAAGTGATTTATTGGTTGTATCTCCAAATCTATGAACGAGTTAAGCCACAAAGCGGCTTTTTTACCACAGCCGAATTAAATCCTTCTCCGGATGAAGTTAAGACCTGTCTGAACAGGATTATTTCTGAATTCAAAGCTTTTTAATTTAATTCATGGAAGATATTTTACTTTTATTGGTATTGTCATTGGATGATTATAAACTTAAAATGATATGGAAACATTAAAGGCTTTTTTGTATAAGAAGCGGAGGTTTTTGAAATGAAAGTATTATCAGTACTTCTATTTTTAATCGTTTTTTCCCTTTCTGCAGCAGCAGCCGATATGGCTGTAACGGTTTATAATTCCAATCTCGGAGTTGTCAGTGAAACCCGCAGTCTGGAATTTTCCAAAGGGATCAGTCAAATCGCATTTCGGGATGTTCCCACGGCTATTGATGCCAGTTCGGTGACATTCGATATAATTGATTCCAGGCATAATG
>CAYPUP010000264.1:0-3788 GCA_964413795.1 uncultured Ignavibacteriales bacterium | reverse complement strand
AGGGTAATGCCGATAATCGCCAGTCGTTTCACCAATGTACCCATTTCACTTTTCAGCTTGGTGGGCTCTTCTACCACGGATTCCAGTGCTTTACCTATTTTCCCGATTTCAGTTTTCATGGCAGTGGCCGTTACCTTTATCACTCCGGTTCCCTGAACAATCATCGAACCTGAATAGACCACAGGAAGTTCGTCACCACCGGGAACAATACCGGCGTCACCGTTCTTCCATTCTCTTTTGCGTACTGGTACCGATTCGCCGGTCAGCAACGACTCATCGGCAAGCAAATTAACACTGTTCAGCACCATGGCATCGGCCGGAACACGGTCGCCTTCCTGAAGAATCACCAAATCGCCAACAACGACTTCCCTTCCGGCAATTCGGATGGTTTCTCCATCCCTGATTACCAGAGCACGCGGACTGGCCAGGTCTTTTAACGCATCCAAAGCTTTTTCGGTTTTCTTCTCCTGGTAAAATTCAATGCCCATCACCACAAAAACAAAACCAAGAAGCATAATCCCTTCCTGAACATCTCCTAACAAGAGATACAGAACGCCACAGGCAAGCAGTAACAGGAACATGGGTTCCTTTACTACCCCCAACGCAATTTGAAACACATTTTTCGGCTTTGAAGAGGGTAGTTCGTTATAACCATCTTTCTGAAGGATTGCCGCTGCTTCTTTTGAACCAAGCCCTTTTAATTGATCGGTATCGACTGACGTTTTCATGACTAATGGGTTAATTTAGTTAGAAGATACTAACAAATAGGTTAAATTTTTTTATTTGGACAGAACTTTGTTTAACAAATCAATCAGGATTTGTAACTCGTGGTCGTTCAATTTGTTTTTAAATGATTCTGCGATGCGCTTATGAGCAAAATCGTGCATCTGGTTAATGAGTTTTCCCTTTTCGGTGAGGTGAAGGTGTGCACTGCGTCTGTCTTCGTCCGATTGTACTTTAAAAACGAAGTCCTTTTCGATGAACTTGTCGATGGCCACTTTTACAGTTGGCTTGGAGAGTTTCAGGATGTTGGCTAATTCCGTAATATTAGGGTTTCCAAGCATATGAATGGTTTCCAGATAATTCATCTGGGTGTGGGTAAGGTTCGATAGATTAAACTGATCCTTTGCCGCATCTTCCATTTGGACCATCATATTAGATAGTTTGGCCACTATTTCTTCCATATTTTTCATGAAGCAAATATAGTTAGAAAACCCTAACTAAATATCAATTTCATTGGGTACTATTTTAATCCTTTTACGTTTAAAAAAAAAAGTGAAAATAGGACGGTGCGCTGCACCTTAAAAAGAGGTTCTTGTTTTTCTTTCAATATTGGCGGTACTCCGTACCTGGTGATTTGCCTTGAAAATTTTAAAAAAAATATGCTGGTTTATAACCCCTCCTCCCCCAAGGGGAGGAGGGATAAAACATTGTATATTAAGCTTATAAGTGTATTTTATTAAGGTTTAATAATTCAAGTTAGAATAAATTATCACCTTTCCCTTTTGGCCCCGAAAGCGTTCGGGGCGAACGCCATCGGGAGGGGATAGGGGTCATAAATCCAATATAAAAAAACCTATAAGTATATATTATATGAGGTTCCGTTTTAGTACTTGATCATTCGAATCTGACTTCACTCAACTCACCCCCGCCAGTGAAGATAGGAGACAATTCCCGAAAATTTGGAGGGTGGGGTGAGTAAAATTAAAGATTCGGATGAATTTGTAAAATCCTTTACCATGTATTATCGATTAGGTACATAACCGGATACTCATTTTAATTTAAAACGGGGTATGCAATCGTTACCCCGCGAATTGTTTATAAGGTTGATAATCACAGAATAGTTGAAATTGTCGAAATGTATAATTGATTGATTTGCACCTTTAAGTTTATATAAAAATCGACTATATCCTATCTTTTCTTTAGCTCATAAATGTCTTTACGTCTGTCTTTTAGGTTCCTGACGCTTCCAAACTGGTTCAGGTTTCTAAGCAGGTCGATGTCCAGGTCAGCAATCAAAATCATTTCCGTGTTGGGAGTAGCTTCAGCCTTGATGCCATTGGCCGGGAAGGCAAAATCGCAAGGGGTAAACACCATGGACTGCGCATACTGAATATCCATGTTGTGCACTTTTGGAAGATTTCCTACACTTCCTGCAATGGCAACGTAGCATTCATTTTCGATGGCACGGGCCTGGGCGCAGTTTCGCACCCTGGAATAACCATTTTGGGTATCTGTCAGGAAGGGCACGAAAAGAATATCCATACCCATATCGGCAAGAATCCTGCTCAACTCCGGAAATTCAACATCGTAACAAATCAGCACTCCAATTTTTCCACAGTCGGTATCAAAGACTTTTATTTCACTTCCTCCCTGCATGCCCCAAACCCTTATTTCATCGGGTGTAATGTGTAATTTAACATACCGTTCAACGGTTCCGTCCCTTTTACATAAATAACCTACATTATAAAGCCGGTTGTCCACAATTTCGGGCATGCTGCCTGAGATAATGTTGATGTTGTAAGAAATGGCCAATTCCGAAAATTTCTGCATAATCACCTCGGTGTGTTTTGCCAACTCTCTCAGTGCTTCAGGTTCGGTGAGGTGGTTGTTTTCGGCCATGAGTGGTGCATTAAAGAACTCTGGAAACAACGCGAAATCAGATCGGTAACCCGAAACAGCATCTACGAAAAATTCGACCTGTTGCAACAATTCATCCAGGTTTTTATATGGCCGCATTTGCCATTGAATCAACCCCAGTCGCACTACTTTTTTGATAATGCTGGCTTTAACATGCTGTTTTTCATAATAAATGTTCACCCATTCCAGTAAAACGGCGTAGTCGTTTGAATCGCCATCGCCGTTCAGGTAGTTTTTGATGATTTTAAATGGATGGAAATCATTGGATATCTGAAAGTTCAAAACAGGATCGTCAATTTCTTTACGCCTGACTTTGTCGATGTAATCCTTGGGGGTAAGTTTGTCAGAATAATTGTGATAGTTGGGAATCCGACCTCCAAAGGCGACACCCTTTAAGTTTAAGCGTTCACACAATTCTTTCCGGTAGTCGTACAACCTGCGGCCAAGTCGTAATCCCCGAAATTCCGGTTTGATAAACACATCGATACCGTAAAGCATGTCGCCATTGGGAGTATGTGTGTTGAAGGTGTATTTACCGGTAATCTCCTCATAGGTATGGTGGTCGTCAAATTTGGTGTAATCAACGATAATAGATAGCGCGCAGCCCGCGATTTGGTTGTTGACCTTAATCACCACCTGACCTTCAGGAAAACGACTGATCAAAGAGTCGATTTGATGCTCTTTCCAGTATGCATCGGGCATGGTGGTATACGATTCGATCATGGCCTCTTTTAATTCCTGATAGTCATCCAGATTTAAAAAAGTTAATTCAATATTTTCAATTTCCTGCATTGATTTAGTATTAGCTTGAAACTTAATAAAATAGTAAAAACATGATGAGAATCCGTTTGAAAACCAAAAATAGATCCTGAAAGACAACCCCCCTTCAAGGGACAAGGGTAAACGATTGATTTTTCAATGATTATAAAGATTAAAGGTATTAAAACGGAACGTCATAAACAGGATCATGTTCATCCTTTATTATTGAAACACTTATTGGTACGTCACAACTTTACATGCGATTAGATTTCCCCTTTAGAACTACCAATGTGTTTGCAAAGTTATAAAAGTCTGGAGACACCCATCAAGTTGGAGAGTGTTTTACTTCAAGGGCATATTCTTGACAATCATTTGCCTTGTAATTTAAA
>CAYPUP010000263.1:0-3803 GCA_964413795.1 uncultured Ignavibacteriales bacterium | reverse complement strand
GGCATTGACAAGCATCGGCAGTTCGGGCGTGGAGGCATGGGTGCTGTGATGGGATCCAAAAACCTGAAAGCCGTTGTAGTGGATGGCAATATTGCAATAAAATATTTTGATGAAGAAAGATTCAACCGAATCAACAGGCAAGCAACAAAAGATTTACTTAATACCGAATCTATCAGGTTCCGCAGGGTGAAAGGCACTATGAAATGTATCAGGAGTTGCCAGAACAATGAAATCCTGGCGGTGAAAAATTTTCAAAAGGTTCAGTTTGATAAATTCGAGAATATTAGTTCCGAAACTGCCCGTAAAGAACTGAACTGGAAAGATACCGCCTGTTATAATTGTTCAATACAATGCTCTAAAATCGCCAAATGGGATGAGCATGAAATCGAAGGACCTGAATACGAAACCACAGCATTCATGGGTTCTATGTGTGAAATTGACAATATAAAGGATGTCGCACTATCTAATGAACTTTGCAACAACTTAGGTTTGGATACCATAAGCGCCGGCAGCGTCATAGCATTTGCTATGGAATGTTATGAAAAAGGACTGCTCCCTGACTGGAACGGACTGAAACTTGAATGGGGCAATTCTGATGCACAGCGTAAACTTCTGCAAAAAATGGTTACCCGCGAAGGTATCGGTGATATATTTGCCGACGGAACCCGCGAAGCAGCTCGCAGGATTGGAAAAGGCAGTGAAGATTTCGCCATTAATATTCATGGTATGGAAATCTCCGGAATCAGTCCGCTTGGTTCGTTGACAATGGGTGTTGCCATGGCAGTAGCCGATTTCTCCAGCCATACCCGCATTTGGATTGCAGAAAGCGAAATTGGACCGCAGTTTACTGTTGAAGATATCATTCCTGCAGTAGCCGATGGAATTGACACCGTAAATGTCAGAAATTCCCTCGTGGTTTGTGACTTTGTTACGCATGGGCTCGACAGACTTGCAGAAATTCTGAATGCGGCTACCGGAAGCAATCATACTGCCACCAGCCTTCAACGCGTAGGAACCATGATTACCCATCTTGCAAGACGTTATAACCTCCGCAATGGCCGCAGTTGTCAGGCTGATACGCTGCCGGGAAGATTTTTTAATGAAACTTCTTTAGCCGGTTTCATGCGCGGTAAAAAACTCGACAAAGCATTTTTTAATTCTCTAATTCAGAAATATTACAAGCACAGAGGCTGGAATGAACAGGGAGAACCCAAAGCTGAAACATTAAAAGAGTATTCTTTATAAAAAAAATCGTATATTTGTACCAACAAAGAATAAAATATTTTTTATTAATCTCTGATTTTTAATTCTTATGAAAAAAATAATTCTGATTTCTGCATTGTATTTGATTTGCGCTAATTGCACAATAGCCCAAATCTTTACCAGGGTTACCGACAGCCCTGTAGCGAATCAAAATAATCCAACCTATCACGCAGCATGGGGCGATTATGATAATGACGGCGACCTTGATTTGTTTACTCCTTACGATCACGCTACACCCGACAATCCTACCGGGCGTAATTTATTGTTTCAAAATAATTGCAATGGAAACTTTACTAAGATTACTGCCATCCCCGGCGGAATTGTAAGCGATCCTACCCTGAATCATCCTTATTGTTACTGGATAGATTACGACAATGATGGAAACTCAGACCTGTATCAAAGAGCAGATATATATTGGACAGGAAATAGCGGAACAAGTTCCTTATATCATAATAACGGAGATGGCACATTTGTAAAATTGAATAATGCTATTACTTATGGTGCCGGCGGTTTTTCCTGGGTTGATTTTGATAATGACGGACTTCTGGATGTTTTTCTTGGCGGAACTAATGCAAAGCTTTTCAAAAACACGGGTACTGATTTTACGCAGCAAGCTTCTTTTTATCAAAGCGGAAACGGTGGTATTGCCTGGGCCGATTATGATAATGACGGATATATGGATGTATATATCACTCGTATCGGAGTGTATAGATATTTATATCATAATAATGGAGATGGAACATTTACCCGGAATACTACAGCAGGAACAGTTGTAACCGCGGCATATACAAGCTACGGTTGCGCCTGGGCCGACTATGATAATGATGGATACCCTGATTTATGGGTATCCGACAACACAAGTTATCATGGTGACCATCTTTATCATAATAATAATGGTAACGGAACATTTACTGAAATAACAACGGGTCCTGTGGTTAATACTCCCGGAGTTGACCAGGCGGGCGCTTCCTGGGCTGACTACGATAATGATGGGGATTTGGATTTGGCTGCTACCACTTATGATCGCACAGATGGTATTATTAATGGCGGCAGAACCCTTTTATTTGTTAACAACGGGGATGGAACATTTACCCGGAACACAACTGAAATTGTATCTACGGATACCGTTCAGGCATTTGGTGCTGAATGGGCTGATTACGATAACGATGGGGATATGGATTTGGTTGTTATAGAGGATGGTCCCCCTAATTATAACCATCTATATAAAAACACGCTGATTGAAAGCGGAGACACCAACCATAACTGGTTTAAAATAAAATGTATCGGGGTAAGCAGCAACCGCGATGCCGTAGGAGCAAGAGTATATGCCAAAGCTAACATTAATGGTAATACTTACTGGCAGATGCGTGAAATAAATGCCAACGGTAACTGGGGCGGTGAAGGCGGAGGAACAAGCCACATAGTGCATATAGGCCTGGGTGATGCCACGATGATTGATTCCCTGAAAATTGTGTGGCCCGCATCAAATATCACTCAGATAATTACTGATGTTACAATAAATAATTCATATCAAATTACAGAAGGAATTAATACGCTTGTTAAGGCAAAGGTATGCAAAGCCGATTTACCTACGAGGAACCCTGGATATATTGAAGGTAAGGTATATTATGACAAAAATAATGATTGTTCTTTTGATACAATAAGCGATGTTAATATTACTAACAGAATGATGGAAGCACGGATAGGCCCTTATTTTGTGTTTTCTAATAGTCAAGGAGAATATAAATTCAGGCTTGCTGATGGCACATATAATATTAAAGAAGTAAATGTGCCTGATGATATTTGGCAGTTACAGAACTGCCAGCAGGATAGTATATATTCAATACATTTAGCTGGTGGTAACGTTGTTATAGGTAAAGATTTTGCAGAAAAACCAGGACCTTTGGCAAATGATTGTGAAGCAACGGTAGATATTTATTCTGTGCCCGGAATATTCCCAGGACCCTGCACCTTACCGCCAAATTTTCCAAATCTTACGACACCCTGCCCTGGTGGTTATTATTGGCAATATTGTATTACAATAACTAATAATGGCACAAATAATATTGGACCACAATCTACTTTGCAGGTGGTTCTTGATCCGGGTATGACTTTTTATCCTTCAGTTTTGCCTAATGGATGTGGTTTTGGAACACCTGTTATTACCGGTTCTGGTACAATAATAACTTGGACTGGGAATAACCCGATAACACCCGGTAATACCTGCTCTTTTTGTTTTAATGTAACTGTAAATTCAGGTTTATCTTCTTTATCTACAGCAAATTTTACTGCGCAATGCGGTAGCTTAACTTATCCTACAACCGATCAGGAACCACAGCAAAATTCCTGTTCGTGCGACCCCAATGATAAGTTAGTGGCTCCGAAAGGATGCGGTACATTCAATAACATTTCCAAAAACCAGCCCCTCACTTACACGATTCGTTTTCAAAATACCGGAACAGGACCTGCACATAATATTACACTGCGTGACCAACTGGACAGCGATTTAGATATTACAACATTAAGAATACTTTTAAGCA
>CAYPUP010000262.1:0-3815 GCA_964413795.1 uncultured Ignavibacteriales bacterium | reverse complement strand
AAGTTAGTTGATTCCATTAAAATTGGCAGTCAAAATAATATTATAATTAAATCCGCATCGACTCTTAAGGGTAAAATAATAATTACCACCAGCACCGATCCAATGGTAAAAGTTTCCTACTACAAGAAATCAAATGCGGGAAGCCGTTCTCATGCAACCGATTATATCGACTTAATATCGGTCAACTTAGATCGTACGCCAGACGGAATTCGAGTGCAGTTGAGAGCTCCCAATCCGGCACCTTGGAACGAAAGCGAAGCATCGATACTTGAAATTGATATAACGGTTCCCGACAGCTGCAGCATTGATATCAATGCTGCTTATTTTGACGTAACAGCTATCGGACCGTTTACAAAAATGAAAATTCCATCATCATTCGGTCGACTGTCAATTTCAAAAGTTACCAAAGAACTGGAACTGGCTACCAGCAACCGTCGTGTCTCAATTGAAGATATAAATGGTAAAATATCAGTAAGTACTACTAACTCAATCTTAGAAGCAATTAATATCCGAAGTCTCAACAATACTGCTGTATTTCAAAATCGTGAGGGTAATATTCGCATTGAGAATTTTGCCGGCCAGATCAATGTGCGCAACAGCTATGGACGAATCGACCTGACCGAATTCCAGCCAATCGGCAACAGAAATGTAATCCGGGGTAAATCTGCACCGGTTACGATTAGCATTACCAAGATGATTGAAGAACAGATTATTGTCAGCAACCATTACGAGGATATAGATATCACGGTCCCCGCTGACCTATCATCAATCCTTTCCCTGGCTGCCTCAGATGAAGGAAAAATAGAGGTCAGCGGCTTGGAATTCCAGGGGGATCTGATTCAGGAAAGCCGGATGAGCCTGGTGGCTGGTGATGGTAATAATACCATAACCTGCAATGTGCAGGGTGGTGGAAACATATATATCAGAGGCATTGAAAAGGATGAGGACTGATGAATAAATTCCGGACACAGTATGTAATTTTATCAATTATTTTTTGTTTAGTAATCTTTTATTCAACTGTTTTTTCACAAAGGATTCCTCAACCGGAAGGGTTATTTTATTATCATCCGGCAGCGAGCGTTTATGGTGATGAGGCGGCCTGGATTAATCCCTCGATTCTGGGCTGGTACCGGGCATCTTCATACCAATTTATTACTGACTACAACAACCAGTCCTACGGTAAAAGCTGGGGAACCGTTGTCGCTCGGCAGAACTTTGCCATTGCCACCCGGCACATTGACAATCCGGATGGCAGGGATTTTAACGAGTATGTTCTTTCTGCCGGTCTGGCATTGGGTGATCCGCTGACAGCCGGACTTTCCTATCGCTATTTCAAAGATGGTCCGGATAATTACAATAAGCGTCATTATTGGAATATTTCCTTTACTACCCGCCAGGGAGGACCCTTAACTCTCGCAGCTCTCTTTTCCAATCTGAATCGTGGAAGAGTTAATGGGGATCGAACCGAAACCGAAATGCGCTACTCGCTGGCTTATCGGCCGATCAATGACAAATATACTTTTGCAGTTGATGCCCTTTTTTCTACAGGACAAAAATTTAAGGATGCTGAATTTATTTATCACCTGAGCGTTAATCCTCTCAAGGGGATTTTTGTCGATGGTTTTCTGACCTCCGAAAAGGATTTCCAGGTCGGTGTGCGTCTGAATTTCCTGAAATATTTTACCGGTTGGAAAAGCAATTACAACAAGCACGGCGATCATAGTTATACTTCTACTTATATAGGAAGTACTTCGATAAGACAGCAGTCTATTATTTCTGAAAAAAAACGCGGTTTGACTATGCGGATTTCCGGTAGTCCCGGAGAAAATCCACCCAATCCCGTAATCGGAAATTCAGAAACACCTTTTGCATTATATATCCTCAATATTTATCGTGCCGCCGATGACCCCACTATCAAAGAACTGGTTTTAAGCCTTAACGGTTTGTCATTGGGCTTCGGACAAGCTCAGGAACTGAGAGAAGCTCTAAAATATTTCAGACAAAACGGCAAGCAGATTTACTGTCATTTAACGCATCCCAACAATATCGGTTACTATGCGGCCAGTGCCGCCAACAAGATTTTTATTCCCCCGGTAAGCCAGTTAGAATTAGTGGGGCTAAGAGCGGAATTGACTTACTACGCCGGTACCCTTGGTAAGCTGGGTATCAAAGTTGATATGCTTCGCATTGGAAAATACAAAAGCGGCGCTGAACCATTTACGCAATCAGCCCCCAGCGAGGAGACCGGAGAATCAACCAACCGCATACTCGATGATATCTATGATCAATTTGTTACGGCTATTGCCGAAGGTCGCAACATCTCCCCTGATTCGGTAATAAATACAATCAATAATGGCCCCTTTACTTCGGCTGAGGCATTAGATTATAATCTCGTTGATGGTTTAAGTTACCAGGATAATTTATTTGAAAATATATTAAATCCTATACCTCGGATAAGTTTTAATAACTATTTAAAAGATACTTTAATCAATGACGGCTGGCCCCGAAAACCGGTAATTGCACTTGTCGTCGCCGAGGGTGAAATAACTGAGAATAATGGATCAGCCAATCCTCTCAGCCGGGATGAAAACTTAACACCGAGAAGTATGGCTCGAAGTTTTGATTATGTAAAAAACATTCCTGAAGTGAAAGGAATTGTCTATCGCATAAACTCCCCCGGCGGTATGGCTTTAGCCGGTGAAGAAATCCACCACAGCGTTCAAAAGGCTTCTCAACAGAAACCATTGATTATCTCGATGAGCAATGTCGCCGCATCCGGCGGATATTACATTGCTATGCCCGGTCAAAAATTATTTGCCAATCAGGGAACCATAACCGGTTCGATAGGTATTTATGGCGGCAAGGCGGATCTGAGCGGGCTGTATGATAAAATTGATTTGGGCAATGAACTTTACACACGGGGAAAATATGCCGGCATGCTCAGTACTACCCGGCCGTTTACCGATTTTGAGCGTCAAAAATATTTTGACCAGCTGATGGCATTTTATAAGCACTTCCTTACCCTGGTAGTTGATAACAGAGGCCTAAAAACCGATTCGGTAGATAATCTCTCACAGGGAAAAATATGGACCGGTAGAGAGGCTGTGGCAAACGGCTTAATTGATGAAATAGGGGGAGTTAAACAGGCTATTGATTATACCGCAGAGTTAGCGGGATTAAAAGATTACCGGGTTGAAATATATCCTAAAAAAAGACCGTTTATTATATTGCCCAAAAAAGGACTGTTTGGTTCTATTTTAAATATCTTTTCCGGGGATGATAATCCGATTGAGTCAACCGTATCGACTATAATTAAAATCGACAATGGCGACATTTATACCCGCATGCCCTATGATATCGATATAGAATAAAAAAAGCCCATTATGAAATAGGCTTTTTTTGTACTTATATTTCTATCAATCAAAACCTACATAAGACTGCTTCCAGCCGGTCCGTTGGGAAACCTGCACCACCGGAGTTGCCGGAGGAAGATTGGCGGGATCGTCAAGGTCTGCATCATAATACCAGTTTCTTATTGGGGGACTATAATATGAACCCCAGAGTCCGATAGCTTGTCTTGCTGCCCAGAGATTAACCGCAGAGCCATACCAGGTAAATGTTTTATTAGTCCATGTTTCAAGAAAACGGGGGAGATTTTCAAACCCGCCGCTGTAATGACCACCGGAACTGGGAACATTTCCAGTTAAATATGATGCATTAACTGTCGTATGAGCAGCGACTCTACTTCTTTTGCTTAAGGTACTATTTGCATCATTCCAATTGACAGATAAAAATGTGACCGCATCAGCCAGAAT
>CAYPUP010000261.1:0-3816 GCA_964413795.1 uncultured Ignavibacteriales bacterium | reverse complement strand
CGCCACGCGTCAATGGACGCTACGCGGCAATGGATGTCTCGCGACGAAGCAATCACTTGAATGATGAAAAGACCTTCACACCGGCTTCCGAAGCGGCTTTCTGCATGTAGTCCTCCATAAACTTTTTCTAAATATGCAGCTTGTATGCATTTATTCTGTTTTTCCAATAGCCTGGTTTTCGTCGAAGGTGTGCTATAGCAATTATTACAACATCTTCGGGTTCAATTCTGTATAAAATACCAAACGGAAATCTTCGGACAAGACGCCTTCTCAGTTTGCCTTCAATAATTGGCCAGGTATTTGGTGTCTCTGTAATAGATTGAACAGCTCGTTCAATCTATTACAGAGATAATCTATACTTAATCCTGATGATTGCAATTGATAATAATAAGCGGCTTCCAACAGCTCTTGTTCGGCTTCGGGAAGAAATACAATTGGTTTCATCCTAACTTTGTTCGAATATCCTTAAATACTATATCAGCAGGTTTTGTTTTTACCTTTCCTTTTTTATATTCCCTATAGCGCCGTTCCGCCTCTTTAATCCATAACCTTTCTGCTCCCGGCTCTTCCTCCTCGTCTAAACTGTTGATGAGGTGTTCGAGAAGAATAGTTCTTTCATGAAAAGGTAGTTTGAATACTTCTTTTTCAATCCTTTCTATTTTCGCCGGCATTTGAATTACCTCCGATATTTACTCACATTAAAAAATGATAACAAAATAAAAAAAGAAATCAAGATAAATAATTTTGAATATAAATTTGAAAAATAGCGATGAAATGCTACAATTTGCTTATAATGAAAATAATACAGAGGTTGGAAGAATACCGATTAGAAAACAGGATATCCCAGGAAGAACTCGCCGACAAACTCCAAGTCGCATACTCAACTGTAAATCGCTGGCTGACTGGCAAGAACAAACCGAATAAAATACAGACATATCATATTGAAAAATTATTGAGTCAAAAAAGAAAATGAATAATTATAACGAAGCCGATACCCGAGCGAAACTCATCGATCCTGCTATCCATAAGTGCGGCTGGACAGAAGACCTTATCCGAAGAGAAGAAACCGCAGGCGCAGTTGAAATAATTAACGGCAAAGCCAGACGCCGGGCCCGTGGAAAGATTGATTATGTTCTTCGGATAAAAGTAAATGTTGATACCCAGCCAGTTGCATTAGCGCTTATTGAAGCAAAAAAGGAAAGCCTTCCTGCCGGATTTGGTCTTGATCAGGCAAAAGGTTATGCTGAATGCAGACGATTACAGGTTAAATATGTTTTTTCCTCAAATGGCCATCAGTTCATAGAATTCGATTATTTTACAGGTCTGACTTCAGCAATTAAACCACTTGCTGAATTCCCGTCTCCCGATGAAATTCGTGCCAGATATGAAAAAGGCATGGGTTTTATGCTTGATTCTCCAGTAGCACGTCCATTACTTCAGCAGTATTACGGTGGTGAAGGAACACGACGCTATTATCAAGATGCCGCAATTAGAGCCGTAATGGAAAAGGTCGCAAAATGTGAAATTGATAAGAAACCTAAACGAGCGCTATTAGCATTGGCAACCGGTTCGGGTAAAACTTTTATCGCCGTTAATCTGCTTAAGCGAATCTCTGATGCAGGCCAGCTTACCCGTGCTTTGTTTGTTTGTGACCGCGATGAGTTACGCACCCAAGCAGTAAAAGCATTCCAAAATGTTTTCGGCTCAGATGCCGCCGCGGTTTTTCGTAAACCAGATGGAATGAATAATGCTAAGAATGCCCGTATACATATTGCAACATACCAGACACTCGGCATAGAAAGTGATGCCAGCGATGCTACCTTCCTGACTACTTTTTATCCTGAAAATTATTTTACCTATGTCGTTATCGACGAATGCCATCGGTCAGCCTGGGGCAAATGGTCACAGGTACTTACTCGAAATAGCAATGCCGTGCATATCGGATTAACAGCTACACCGCGTCAACTGAAATGCAAAGAAGAAACTCCGGAAGTAAAACAGGATGAAGAAATTACCGCCAACAACATTACTTATTTCGGTGAACCGGCTTATGAATATGATCTCGCGCAGGCAATCGAGGATGGTTATCTTGCCGCTTGCGAAATTCAAAAAGGCCGTGTCAATATTGATGATACCGGAATAACTATTGACGAAATCATAGCCCGGAATCCTGTTGATGCCATAACCGGTCTGTCTATCTCAAAGGAACAAATCAAGGAACTTTATGAAAAAACCGAGTATGAAGACCGCATCTTATTGCCTGACCGTGTGCTTGCCATGTGCTCGGACTTATTCAAATTTCTTCTGGAAACCGGTAATGGTCATCCTGAACAAAAGACCATTATTTTTTGTGCCCGTGACCGTCATGCTGATGATGCTGCGGTCTGCATGAATAATCTTTATGCCAAGTGGTGTAAAGATAATAACCTGCAAAGACGGGAGTACTATGCCTTCAAGTGCACCGCCGCAAGCAGTGGTAATGATCAGTTGCCTGACCTTCGGGCTTCAAACAGGAGTCATTTCATTGCCACAACAGTCGAGCTCCTTACAACTGGCGTTGATGTGCCGTGCATCAGAAATATTGTATTTTTCAAGTATATAAAAAGCCCAATCAGCTTTTATCAGATGATAGGCCGCGGTACTCGTATTGATACTCCGACTGGAAAACTAATGTCTCGTGTTTATGATTATACTGACGCTACTCGGCTTTTTGGTGAAGATTTTATTACAAAGCCCCCGCGTTCTGGTGGTGATGGTGGGCCAGGTCCGGAACCACCTATTCCACCTGAACCAACTATCAGTGTTGAAGGTTTTGATGTTCATGTGACTGATGCCGGTCGTTTTATAATGGCTGATGTTGATGGTAAAGCAATGCCTGTACCGGTGGAAGAATATAAAGCTCGGTTGGCGGCAAGGTTGGTGCAGGAAGTCCATACACTTGATGATTTCAGAAAACGCTGGATAGATCCTCCATCACGACAGGAAATAATCAATATGCTAGTCACTTCCGGGTATTCGCCTTCAGTCGTTCGTATGGTTGATGACCGACAGGATTATGATTTATATGATATTCTTGCAGAACTTGGCTGGGGTATGAATCCACATACACGGAAAGACCGTGTCATAGCTTTTACATATAAACATGAAGATTGGATGAAAGGACTACCGGAACGAGCAGTAGCTACAATCCGTGCTATTGCCAGTCAGTTTGAACGTGGCGGTACTGACGGGCTTGAGAATCCGCAAATATTCCAGACACCTGAGGTTAAATCAGCAGGAGGATTAGCAGCATTGCAAGCGGCAGGGAACCCGCGTGAGCTGTTGACTGAAACAAAGATAAGGATGTTCACGGCATAATAACAACATAATAGGAGATGGTTTCAATGAAAGAGATAATTCCTCATGAAGTAATTGAACGCAAAATATTTATTATACGCGGGCAGAAAGTAATGTTGAGTCCGATACTGGCTGAACTTTACGGAGTGGAAACCAGAGCTCTTATTCAAGCGGTAAAACGTAACGCTGAACGGTTTCCTGAAGATTTCATGTTCCAGTTGACGGACGAGGAATATAAAAACTTGAAGTCACAAATTGTGATTTCAAGTTGGGGTGGTTCCAGAAGAGCTTTCCCGTATGCTTTTACAGAGCAAGGCGTTTCAATGCTTTCCAGCGTTTTAAATAGTAAAAGAGCCATTCAGGTTAATATCGCGATTATTCGTACATTTGTAAGATTGAAGCAAATGCTTTCAACACATAAAGACCTGGCTCAAAAACTATCAGAACTGGAACGACGGATGGAAAAACATGATGAACATA